>CAMBGO010000229.1 GCA_945866165.1 Chitinophaga pinensis
CAAAAATAATTATTACAGTGTTTCCACAGCCTATTCAAAAGCGCTAGATGAAGACGGCAGAAGCCAGCTCACGCTTGGATTTCAGGGTACAATTGCACAAAAAAGACTGGATTTAACAGGCGCTGATTTTGCAGACGAACTCAATACAGATGGGTTTACCGGAAGCACAATGGAAGTTTTTGGACCAAATCAATCAATGGTAAAATACCTTGATCTTAATGTTGGTATTTTGTATGCAATTAGTACAAATGATGTGAACAGCTTTTATATTGGAGGATCATTTTATCATGTAAACAAGCCAAAAGAGTCATTTCAAGGTGGAAACAACTTCCTTAAACCCAGAATCACGCTTCATGGTGGAACATACTTGCCAATTGGATTGTATAGTTCATTGCATACAAGTTTTATTTATCAAAATCAGGCAAATGCTTCTGAGTTATTGGGAGGCGCTGCACTTTCTTTCAACCTCAATCACAATTATGAACTCCCAACAGAATTATATACTGGAGCATGGTATCGAATGGGAGATGCCCTTATACCTTACTTAGGAATTGAAACAAAGGGAATTAGGCTTGGATTTTCATATGATGTTAATGTCTCATCGTTGAGGCCCGCTTCCCTTGGCAGGGGAGGATCTGAAATCTCCATCATCTATACGGCTGCATTCAAAGATCCATTCAAGAAGAAAATAAACTGCCCAAAATACTAAGCAGTCACTATTTCATGGAAATTATAAACGGCATCAAGTAATTAGTAAAAAGAACAATAAGAATAATACTTATTAGATTCATAATAAATCCTGTTGTGAGCATTTCTTTTAGCCTAATATGACCACTAGAAAAAACGATTGCATTGGGTGGAGTTCCCATAGGGAGCATAGATGCACAACTTGCGGCCAATGTCATTGGAATTCCCAACAAAAGTGGATCCAAGTTTAAGGATTGTGTCATGGCAGTTACAACAGGTGCCAACACAATAACCTGAGCTACATTACTCATCACTTCACTAAGCATAATGGAGATAATGGTTATACTTATTATCAATACCAATACTGAACTACCATCCGTAAATCCGGACATCCAATTTCCCAAACTGTTTATCAGTCCTACTTTTTCTAACCCTCCTGCCATTGCCATACCACCGCCAAATAGCAGCAAAATTCCCCAAGCCATTTTTGTGGTATCAGACCAACCTAAAAGTCGTTCAGTTTTATGAAATGATTTTCCAGATGGAGTCAAAAACATCAATATTGCACCAAATACTGCAATCATGTTATCGTCCAATTTTACAACGCCAAACCGATTGATAAATTCTCTTGAAATCCATAAGGAAGCAGTTAAGATAAAAATGGTAAGTACCCTTTTTTCAGGAATTGATATGGGACCCAACTGTTCTAATTCTGATTTCACAAGTAAACTCATTTCTGAACTTGATTTAATTTTATTTGGATACAATGTGATCAATAAGAAATAGAGTGATGCCAAGAGTAAGATGGCAATTGGAGTGCACAGTAGCATCCAACTTAAAAATGGAATATCAAAACTGTATTTGTTACTTATAAAAGAAACATAAGCAATGTTAGGCGGAGTTCCAATAATGGTTGAAATACCACCAAAGTTCGACGCGTAAGCAATGCTTAGCATGATGCAAAGTGAAAAATTCTTGGCATTTTTATTATCTATATTCATATTACCTACTACTGTGATAACTGAAAGTGCTATAGGGAACATCATCATGGTAGTTGCGGTATTACTTAGCCACATACTTATCAACCCTGTAGAAAAAATAAATCCAAGCAAGATTTTGTTCCCCCCAGTACCCGTAAATTGAATAATATTTAATGCGATTCTTTTATGCAGGTTCCATTTCTCAATACCAAGTCCAATCATGAATCCTCCCATGAAAAGAAAAATAACCTCATTTGAATACGAAGATGCAACTACCGAAAATTTTGAGATGCCAAGTAATGGGAATGCTACCAATGGCAACAATGCAACTACTGGCATTGGGATGGCTTCTGTAATCCACCATACAATCATCATCACTGAAATTGCCAATGCTTTACACTGAAGTGGAGCCAGTGTTAGTGGATTGAGCAAAAGAAAATAAAGAAAAAGAGTTGGACCAATTAAAAAATTAAAATAGGACCAAGCTGCTTGTGATTGTTTTTTCTCCAAGTATACTGTTTCATCTAAGTTAATGAAATATTCAAAATCAAACAGCTCAATACATAAATGATAAAAGTCATGATTCAATTTAATTATGTACTTTGCCGATATTAAAAAAGCCTATTGTTAAAGGAAATAGTCATATCAATCCAAGCTTATATAAAGGCCCATGAATTCATCAGGGAACATAAGTTATGGAAATGGATTATCATACCAGGCATTTGCTATGCTATTCTTTTTGGCTTCAGCATGTATTTTTTTGGGAAGTCTGCTAACTCTGTGATTAATTATCTCACGATTGAAACGGGTCTTCAAACATGGCTTAATAAATTAGAAAGCAGCTTACTCGGATTTCTATTCACAGTAGGCGGCATTATTTTATGGTTAATACTGATGCTACTTTATTTCTCTCTATTTAAATATATATGGCTAATTGTTGGAGCTCCTGTTTTTTCATACCTAAGTGAAAAAACATCAGCAATCATTGAAGGGAAAGAGTCTTCGTTTGAAATGAAACAATATTTATCAGATGTTGCAAGAGGTATTAAAATGGCAGCACGCAATACCCTTTGGCAAACAGTTTATATTTTTTCAATTTTTTTCATATCCCTTCTTCCTGTTATTGGATGGGCTTCTCCAATTTTGGCAGCACTAATTGAATGTTATTACTATGGATTTTCAATGCTAGACTATTCATGTGAAAGAGATAAAATGAACTCAGCACAAAGCATTGAATTTATTGGACAACACAAAGGACTTGCAATTGGAAATGGAATGGTTTTTTACTTGATGCATTTTGCATTGGTAATCGGATGGGTTCTAGCACCGGCGTATGCAGTAATTGCCGGCACTATTAGTATGCATCAAATAAAACAAAAATAAAAAAGCAAAAGCTAAGATTGATTTATGAAAGGATTAGTTTACCTTATTCCGATTGCAATTGCTGAAGACGGGTTTGATGCAATTCCCTCTTATATAAATGAAAAAATTAATCAATGTGAAGTTTTTTTTGCGGAAAATATCCGCACAGCAAGAAGAGCATTTAAAAAAATAGATCCTACATTTCATATTGACTCTAGAGAGTGGGTTGAAATTGGAAATAAGGAAGAAGATTTTATCTCACTTTTTACAGAATTTATTCAGCAAGAAAAAATTATTGGTATTGTAAGTGAATCTGGCTGCCCTGGGATTGCTGATCCTGGACAAAAATTGGTTAACCATGCCCAAAAGCTGGGCGTTCACATTGTACCTCTTAGCGGACCAAGTTCAATCTTACTAACCCTCATGGCGAGTGGCATGAATGGACAAGGCTTTTCATTTAATGGCTATCTGCCTGTAGAAAAAATTGAAAGAGAAAAAAAAATAAAGGAATTCGAAAAGAAGACAGCAAGAGAAAACCATTGTCAAATTTTCATTGAAACACCTTACAGAAATAATCAGTTAGTTGAATCATTTTTAACAAGCTGTGCTTCTGACACAAGGCTATGCATAGGCTTGAGCCTAACCTCCAAAAATGAATGGGTTAAAACAATGACCATTGAAGAGTGGAAAAAAAATAAACCTTCACTTCCGAAGGAGCCTGCTATTTTCATACTTGGCAAATAACA
>CAMBGO010000230.1 GCA_945866165.1 Chitinophaga pinensis
TTTCAAAAATTATTTCAAGTTGTTTTTGCATAAAAAAAGCCGGATTTATTTCCGGCTTCATTTTTATTTTAATTCTTATGAATTTCCTTCATTGAAATCAGGTTTTGGCATGAGGGCCTTTCTGCTAAGCTTGAACTTTCCAGTTTTGGGATCGAGTCCGATTAATTTAACCTTCACCATATCACCCTCTTTCAAGATACCATCCAGATTCTCAAGTCTTTTCCAGCTTACTTCACTAATGTGAAGAAGACCTTGTTTGCCAGGTAAAAACTCAATAAATGCACCATAAGGCATGATTGACTTCACCTTTGCTTCATACTCTTCACCCACTTCTGGCATAGAAACTATACCTCTGATCCAAGCAACGGCTTTTTCTAGTCCCTCTTTTGCAGGACTAAACACGCTTACCTCTCCTTGATTACCAACTTCTTCAATATTAATTGTGGTTCCAGTTTCTCTTTGAATTTCCTGAATGATTTTACCCTGTGGGCCAATGATTGCACCAATAAATTCTTTATCAATGAACATTTTAATCATTCTAGGGGCATGTGGTTTTACTTCAGCCCTTGCCTCCGGGAAACAATTATACATTGCATCGAGGATATGTAAACGGCCTTTTTTAGCTTGGTTCAATGCTTCTTGCATTGTTTCCATGCTCAAACCATCAATTTTAATATCCATTTGAATTCCACAGATACCATCTCTAGTGCCTGTAACTTTAAAGTCCATATCACCAAGATGATCTTCATCACCAAGAATATCTGTAAGAATTGCATATTTACCATCTGATGGTCTTGTAATTAAACCCATCGCTACCCCACTAACATGTTTTGGGATTGGAACGCCTGCATCCATCAATGCCAACGAACCTGCACAAACAGTAGCCATTGAAGAGGAACCGTTTGATTCCAATATATCAGATACTACTCTTACAGTATACGGGTATTCGCTACCTGGCATCATTTGTTTTAGTGACCTCAATGCAAGGTTGCCATGTCCTACTTCCCTTCTTCCAGGTCCCCTCATTGGCTTTACTTCTCCTGTTGAAAAAGCAGGAAAATTATAATGTAAAATGAACTTACTATATTCAGATTTTGCAGCACTTTCAACCAACAATTCATCTAAAAGAGTACCAAAGGTAATTGTTGTAAGTGATTGAGTTTCACCTCTGGTGAATAATGCAGAACCGTGTGGAGTTGGCAAAAAGTCGACTTCCATATCCAATGGCCTAACCTCATCGTGCTTACGACCATCCAACCTGGTTTTTTCGTCTATCATCATATTCCTCACCACTTCCCATTTCAAGTCCTCATAATATTTCTTGGCTAGCTTTTTATGCTCTGATGTAGCTTCTTCCCCTAGCATTGCAATAACTTCTTTTTTAAGCTCATCGTATGACTTGCTTCTGTCAGCTTTGCTGCTAGCACTTTTGGAAATTGAAAGAACCCTTGCCTCAGCAAACGTATTTACCTTATTTTGAATGGTTTCATCTGATGGTGGCTTAGGATAATCTCTTTTGCTCTGAACTCCGACCTTTTGTCTGAGTTGCTCTTGTGCGGTGATTTGAATTCGAACTGCATCATGAGCCAATGAAAGTGCCTTGATAAAATCTTCCTCAGAACATTCTTTAGACTCACCTTCAACCATCATCAAATTCTTAGAAGTGGCTCCAATCATAAAGTCCATGTCAGCAGAAGCTAGTTCAGCCCTTAATGGATTTATAATAAACTGACCGTTTACCCTTGCTACCCTTACTTCAGAAATCACTTCTTTGATAGGAATATCAGAGACAGCCAAGGCTGCAGATGCAGCCAAACAAGCCAATGCATCCGGCATTACCTCAGGGTCTGATGAAATCAAGGTTATCAATACCTGTACATCACATAAATAGTCTTCTGGAAATAATGGCCTTAAAGCGCGGTCAATTAACCTACTAATGAGAATCTCAGAATCAGTTAACCTTGCCTCTCTTTTGAAAAAAGAGCCAGGGATACGACCTGCAGAGGCAAATTTTTCTTGATAATCTACAGAAAGAGGGAAAAAATCCTGCCCTTCTTTAGGCTCTTTATTTGCACAAACCGTTGCAAGCAAAATACAATTACCTTGTTTTACGGTTACGGCACCATCTGCTTGGCGGGCTAGTCGACCCGTTTCAATGGTTACAATTCGGTTATTGCCGAGATCAAAACTAGTTTGAAATGGTTGTTGTAGCATAATATCTTTTTTGGGATTGTTCCAAAAAGCAATATTCCCAACTGGTTAGTTGGGAATAGAACAATTCAGTAAAATTATTTTCTTAAACCTAATTTCTCAATCAAAGCCCGGTACCCGAGAAGATTGTGTTTGCTTAGGTATGTGAGGAGCCTTTTTCTCTGGCCAACTTTTCTCATTAAACCCCTTTGGGTTGAAAAGTCTTTTTTATTAACTTTAAGGTGAGATGAAATCTCATTGATCTCTTCAGTTAACAAGGCAATTTGTCCTTCAATAGAACCGGTATTCTTTGGATTGCCACCGTATTCGGCAATAATTGAAATTTTTCTTTCTTTGGTTACGCTTGACATCTCTGTTTTTTTTTATTCATCTTTATTTTTACATCCAAAATTTGGCAGCAAAGGTAGTCATTTATTCCAAATCATACAAAGAAATAAGACCAATCTGCTATTGATTGAGGTATTTTAACTTGCTTGCATAAAGTATTAAAAAAAGAAGCCCGAAAAATCCAGCATAGATTGCATATGCCAACCCCAAAAGATTGGTAGTTCCAAATACCAACAAGGGGGTTATGGCGCCTAGTACTGTGCCAAATAGATATAATCGGAATCCATTTCGTTTGAGACGAAGCATGAGTGAAGCTCCCAAGAAGGTTAAAATATTGGAAATCAGTGAGAAAAGACTGTGATCGCGCATGTTTGAACTTGAATTAGATATTGCAGTGGCACTAATTAGGTCTTGTACCCGATCGGCTGCTACTGGATCCTGTTTAAACATTTCCTCGAATTGAACTTCTATCTTTTTAAGCTCTTTAGAAAATGCAAGACTCACCTGCTCTGGATTCATCAAGGCTGTCAACGAATTAATCACAATCCAGCTGCTAGCAAACATAGTCAGGTAACATAATACAGTCAATATTTTCGGTCTAGGTGCAGAAGAATTATCTGAAGGGGTTGAAGAATCCATTGTTTTGAAGAATTTACGTTTGACTGAAATAAAACTACCTTACTCAGGGTTTGTAAACTGAACAAAAGTATCAAAGTTTGCATTAATAAAAATAAATGACGATGATTAATCAATTAAGGATAGTTTAGAATTAAAAAGAAAAACTGAATAGACAAATTCATATCATAAGCAACCACCTTCCTAAACCCTTTGAGAAAGCTAAAGGAAGTGACCTTTATTGGTTAATTAAAGCCTTGATTGAGGAAGGCGTTCAAGTCAACCTCCATATTTTTCAACAAGAACATTCAGAAAAGCCTTTTATCAATAATCCAGAGGTGGAAATTCATTTCTACCAACCGAAAATAGGTCATAGGGGATTTTCTTTTATGGCCCCATTTTCTATTTCATCCTACTTTGACAAAAAACTAATTTCAACGTTAGGCAGAGATGAACATCCTATACTTTTTCATGGACTAGAAACAACGTTTAATGTTAAGGATATTGACAGAAGTGGAAGAAAAATATTTATTAGATGCCTTGAACTTGAAACGCCAGGTGATGATCCTAATAACAATTTCAACATCATAAATGGCGATAGT
>CAMBGO010000231.1 GCA_945866165.1 Chitinophaga pinensis
GTGAATCAATGGTGAAGGAATTGGGACTTAAACCTATAGGCCGATTAGTGCATTGTGCTGTGGCTGGAGTCAATCCACGTATTATGGGCATTGGTCCTGTTGAAGCCATTCCTAAAGTACTAAAACGCGCTGCCATGAACCTGGCAGACATCGACCTTATAGAATTAAATGAGGCATTTGCTTCGCAGGCACTTGCTGTTATCAAACAATTGAACCTTGATACATCAAAGGTTAATATCAATGGAGGTGCCATCGCACTGGGCCATCCATTGGGATGTACCGGTGCTAAGCTTACTGTGCAAATATTGGGAGACCTCAATAGACTCAACAAGCGGTATGGAATGGTTTCAGCATGCGTTGGCGGGGGTCAGGGCATAGCCGGAATTATTGAAAGACTATAAATATTTGCAACAGTATTGCAAATATTTAAAAATTGCTTAGTTTTGGTTTCATAATGCGTTACCTGAGACCATATTTCATCTTCATTTTTCTGCTGTCGTTTTCACATGAATTATTTGCTCAATGCGTGCTCTCAATTAGTGGAACAGTTACTGATAACGATGCCAAAGTAGGACTCCAAGGTGCTACTGTTTTTTTAGTTGAAATGAAGAAGACTGTTTCTACTGATAAACAAGGATTTTATCAATTATCAGGACTTTGTCCGGGCGATTATACGATCCGCATCAGTCATGCTGAATGCCAAACACAAGATTTCCACATCCACATCAAGGAAGACATTATAAAAAACATCAACCTACCCCATGCAGAAAATATTTTAAAGGAAGTGGTGGTTGTAGGTGCTGCATCAACGCGAATGGAAGGCATTAGTGGAGAGTTAAGGGGAAGGGAACTCAATGCAACCAGGGGTTTAACCTTGGGTGAATCGCTTCAAAAAATTACAGGTGTAACACTCTTGCAAACAGGAAACAATATTTATAAACCTGTCATTCAAGGACTGCATAGTAGCAGGGTTTTGATATTGAATAATGGTATCAGACAAGAAGGGCAACAATGGGGCAGTGAACATGCGCCTGAAATTGATCCCTATATTGCAAACAGGCTAACCGTAATTAAAGGTGCTGCATCCGTGCGCTATGGAGGAGATGCAATAGGAGGAGTGATTTTGGTTGAGCCAAGGCTTTTGCGTTATCAAAGAGAACTTTCAGGTGAATTAAATCTAGCCGCATTTTCAAACAATAGACAGGGAGTTGTGTCAACTATGATTGAAAGTGCATTTGATAAGAAAGGCACAACGGCCTGGCGTTTGCAGGGTAGTATCAAGCGTGGTGGAAATGCTAGAACACCAGACTACTGGTTAAAAAATTCTGGGGTAGAAGAATTCAATATGTCTGCTGCTGCAGGTTGGAGAAAAGAGCGAAAGGGATTGGAATTATTTTTTAGCATTTTCAATACACGCATTGGGATTTTTACTGGTTCTCATTTGGGAAACTTGACAGACTTAGAAAATGCAATCCGTGCAATGGAGCCACCTGATTATATAAAAAATGCCGAATTCAGTTATGTGATCGAAAGGCCGTATCAATCTGTGCAACATCATTTGGTTAAGTTAAAGGCATTTTCAGAGAAGGAAAATAAAAGCAGGATCAGTGTTACGTATTCTTCACAGTTGAATATTCGAAAAGAATTTGATGTTACTCGAAGTTCAACTACTATTTTGCCACAACTAGAAATGAATCTCTATACAAACATGATCGATTTAGTATGGGAGCATTTTGCAAATAAAAAACTAAAAGGCTCTGTAGGCGTGAATGGAATGCACCAGTTGAATTCTATCAACTACCGTTATTTCATCCCAAATTTTCAATCGCTCGACCTTGGAATCTGGGGTGCTGAGAAATATCAAGTTGGTTCATGGCAATTTGAAATGGGACTTCGATACGATCATAGAAACAGGTTTTCTATTACAGACAATGATGCTGCACCCAATGATCGTTTGATAGGTAATGCATTTCTTCCTGGTGAACCGTATGGGAAAAAGATTTTTTCAGGATTTTCTGGAACGGGGGTAGCAGCGTATAAGTTTAATGAAAATTTACGCTTTTCAGTTACTGGTTCAACCGCATGGCGCTCACCACAAATGAATGAATTGTTCAGCAATGGGCTTCATCATGGTGCTGCCAGGATTGAAAGGGGCGATGTTGGCCTAAAAACAGAGAGAGCATGGAGTATAATGGGCTCGCTTGTTTATAGTACCAAACGAATTGAATTAGATCTAGGGTTGTATAATAAAAAAATTGGTGATTTTATTTTTCTTCAACCCCAGTATCCTCCATTGCTCACAATTCGAGGGGCATTTCCAACATTTTCTTATGCCCAATCCGATGCAAATTTATCAGGAGCAGATTTGAATCTTAGCTATCTTATTGGAAATCATTTAAAGGCACATCTTAAAGGATCTGTATTAAGAGCATATAATCAAATCGAAAAAACATGGCTGATCCAAATGCCTGCAGATCGATATGAAGGCGCTTTAGAATATCTTTTTGCTGATGGGAAAAAACTCAAAGATCCTTCTATAAAGCTCTCTTTGCAACATGTTACAAAGCAAACAAGGGTGCCTGAAACGGGCAATATAAAAATTACGCTTACTGATGGGAGCTCCATTATGTCGTCTGATTATATGGCACCTCCTCCGGCATATACATTGGTGAATGTTGATGCTTCATCAGGATGGCTATTCAAGTCAAGGCAAGTTGATTTTGTCTTTTCAATTAGCAATATTTTTAATATTGCTTACCGCGACTACATGAATTCATTCAGGTATTTTTCATTGGATAGGGGAAGAAATATTTCGTTGAAGGCAAAAATCATTATTTGAAATACCATATATAAAATCAGTTATTATGAAGTCTAAAATCTATCTATTGTTTTTTTTCAGTACAGTTTTATTCTCATGTAAAAAAGAGTCGGTTGATCCTAATGAAGGTGAATTGATCACAACAGTGAAATTAGAATTCACTGATTTGGGAAATGGTACAAAAAAATCATTTGAATTCAAAGATCTTGATGGAGAAGGCGGAGCTGCACCCAGTAAATTTGATGAAATTGTTCTTTCGCCCGGTAAAACCTATTACTGTGAATTATATCTTTTGAATGAAAGTGTCAGTCCTGTTGAGAACATTACATTAGAAGTTGAGGGAGAAGGTGTTGACCACCAAATTTATTATACATCTTCAGTGAATGGATTGAATATTACAGATCTAGATAAGGATGAAAAAGGTCTTGTCTTGGGGTTGGAATCAAAATGGACCACTGGTGCTGCATCAACAGGCAATGTGAATGTGACATTGAAGCATAAGCCAGGTACCAAAGCAGCGAATGATCCAATTGCAAAAGGAGATACAGATGTATCTATTGATTTTAAGGTGAAGGTGCAGTAAAAATTTCTTTGTTAGCTTTGTGTCATGACGGACATTTCACTCACCACCCCGGCCTTGTTGTTTCCTGCTATCAGTTTATTGTTGTTGGCCTATACAAATCGTTTTCTTGCTATTGCAAACCTAGTAAGAAAATTGTTTTATGAATACCATCAGGTAAAAGAAAAAGAGAATCTTATTCTTCAAATAAGAAGTTTAAGGAAAAGGTTGAATTATATAAGGTTCATGCAGGGTTTTGGCGTTTTTAGTTTCTTGCTTTGTGTTATTTGTATGTATTGCATTTACAATTCATGGTATCATTTAGCGAATTTTTTATTTGCCATTAGTCTAATTTCGTTGGTTGTTTCATTGATA
>CAMBGO010000232.1 GCA_945866165.1 Chitinophaga pinensis
AGCAACGGACGTTGTGCCGTCAACATCATAGTCGCCATAAACAATTATCTTTTCATTTTCCTTAATCGCTTTAAGAATCCTGTCAACAGCAAGCTCCATCCCTTTAAGTAGCCAAGGCGAATGCATCATATTCAGATCAGGCCTAAAATATGATTTTGCATTATCATAAGTTGTCACACCTCTTTTATTTAGAAGTTTGCATAAAACAGGATGGATGTTCAATTGCTCCTTTAATAGCAACTCTTGTGATCCTTGTTCAGGCTTTATGATCCATCTTTTATCCTTTATCGGCATTGTTTAATTTTTTCGATCTGTAGTAAAATGCAACATTTCGATGAGGGCATCACGGGTCTCCGACGCTGGAAATTCAAAAAGTACTTTTTCTGCCATCTCTTTGTATTCAATCATTTTTTTATTTGCATATAAAATTCCACCTGTATCATTTACTAGTTGAACGACCTGTTCAATATCTCTTCTTGACTTATTTTTATTTTTAATGATGTTGATGATGGTTTTTCTATTTGATGGTGTTGTTTTATCCAACGTATAAATCAAAGGCAATGTCATTTTTTTTTCTTTGATATCATTTCCCGTTGGTTTACCAACATCGTCAGAGCCGTAGTCAAAAAGATCATCTTTTATTTGGAATGCAATGCCGGTAAATTCCCCAAATTGTCGCATTTTTTCTGCGATAGACTTATCTCTAGTCGAAGAGTATGATCCGGCTGAACATGCAGAAGCTAATAATGAAGCAGTTTTATTTCGAATAATCGTAAAGTAATCTTCCTCTTTTATATTCAGTAACCTAGATTTCTCAAGCTGCAAAAGTTCTCCCTCGCTCATTTTTTTAACGGCCTCTGCCAGTATCTGGAGTATTTTAAAATCATCGTTTTCTAATGATAGCAATAGTCCTTTTGCTAAAAGATAGTCGCCAACCAATACGGAAGCCTTGTTTTTCCAAAGGGCATACGTTGAAAAAAAACCACGCCTTTCTGCAGCTTCATCCACCACGTCGTCATGAACCAATGTTGCGGTGTGGAGTAATTCTACCAAAGATGCAGCCCGGTATGTTGAATCATTGATGTCGCCGCATAATTTCGCAGAAAGCAATACAAACATGGGTCTCAGTTGTTTACCCTTGGTTTTTACAATGTATTTAGTGATTCTATCTAATAAGGGCACGTCACTCTTCACTGCCTCTTTGAACAGCCTTTCATATTCCTTTATCTCCGTACTAATAATTGTTGAACTGGATTTCATTTGTACTGTCTGCGAACTTAAGAATAATTTGGGTTGATATTAGATTTGGAATTTTTTATCCACGAAAATCGTGAAACTTTTATTTTTAATAAATGTTAAAAAACCCTAAAAGAGGGTACAAAAAAGTAGTAAATAGTTTGATTATTAACACTATATGTATAGCTTTGGTGTTCATTGAAGGGGTTAATTAGCCTAAAATTTAAAATTTTCTTTATGCATTTAAAAAAGTTATCCACATTCGGGCTTCTGCTTTTTGTGACTTTATTCGCAAAATCCCAGGTTTCACTTCCAGAATGGAGGGATTCATCATTGATTCCCATATCCAGAATGGTACAGCACAGTGAGTTTTTGAACAATCTCTATAGTTTCCCGTCCAAACCCAGAAACAAATGGGAGCTCGGGCTTAAGGTTGGCTCTCCCTCTATCATGGGTGATGTGTCTGCTAACTACCCTGCACTGGGATTCGGAATACATTTAAGGAAGTCACTTGGATACCTTTTCTCTATTCGGGCAGAATACTTCCGTGGCACGCCATCCGGGTTGGATTGGAATGCAAGTAGAAATTATAACTACAACACTGCCTGGGCAAACACTGGGTACCTTGCTAACATCCGTAGTGGTAATAATTTCAGTGCAGCTCAAGACAAGGTTTTTTACAATTATAAGTCCAGCGTAAATGATATCAGTTTACAGGGTATTGTAAACTTAAATAATATTCGTTTTCATAAAGCACAAAACAAGTTCAACATCTATTCGATTATGGGTATTGGCCTTACTTTTTTTGAAACAAAAATTGATGCAATAAAAGGAACCAATCAAAAATATTCATTCAACAGCATACCAGATGGAACATGGGATAACAAAAACCAAGTACGCGACCAGGTGAAAAGCCTGTTAGATGGTACTTATGAAACACTTGCTGAGCGTGATCCTTTGAAAGGTTCCAAATTGTTTGGGATGAGTTCTACTTTTTCAGTTTCAGGCGGTCTCGGTTTTGCATTCAAGTTGTCTCCCAAAATCAATTTAGCCATAGAAGATAGAATCGTATTAACTAAAAGTGACTTATTGGATGGTCAACGATGGGCAGCAACACCACTTGGCGACGCCGCTTTGACGCCTGATAATGATCATTATAATTTTCTTTCAATTGGGTTGAATATTAATTTGTTTTAAAACCCGCTAAAATTATCATTTATGAAAGCAACTAAGATCATATCACTAATTCTAATAGCATGTTTCACCTTATGTTCAGTTGAAACAAATGCACAAGATAGAAAGCGTTCAGTAGAGCCTTTATACTGGAAAAATCCGTTGGAATTCGTTTACAATGAATTGAATTCACCTCGAAGAATGAAACTCCCAAAACCCGTCTTGGATGATACCGACGGTGATGGTGTTTCTGATCAATTTGACCTTGAACCAAACACACCCTCAGGAGCCCCTGTTGATTCCCATGGAGTGAGTAAAGACACTGATGGTGATGGTGTTCCTGATTATAAGGATAAGGAATTGATTACTCCTACAGCATGCCAACCTGTAAATAACGATGGAATTGGAAAATGCCCTGATCCAGAATGCTGTAAAATAGTAAGCTCGTCAACTGCAAGTTGTGGCATCAATAATGTTCCAAGTATTGTTTTTGGAAAAGGCACACCAAAGCTTTCAAGTTCAGCGCAGGCAATATTAGCCTCAACAGCTGAAAGACTTAAAATGAATCCATCATGCAAGCTGATGGTAATTGGATACGCTGACGCTTCCAAATCAAGCCAACAGTTGAGTTGGGATCGGGTAAATGCGGTGGTGACCTATTTTTTTGAAAAACTAGGTATAAGTTCAGATAGATTTATTTTCAAATATGGTCAGGCAGGAGGAGATTTAAATTCTGTTGATATGGGCGGAACAGCTGAACTCAGTGATTTGCCTAGCATGGCTCCTGCGCCCTATCCTAACTTGCGGAAAAGCTAAAAAATAACGACTTAAAAAAACCTCTTAAATGGAGGTTTTTTTGTGATTGGCTTAACCTTGATTGCAGTTAGTATGGCTTAATTTAGCAAATTGCTTTAAATCGCTTACTTTTGCGTCCCTTATGGTGTTAAAAAGATTCATGATATTATTGTTAGTTGTTGCTTTTGCATCATGCTCAAAATTCAGTAAAGTACTGAAAAACAAGGATTTTGAGTACAAGTTGAAAATGGCTAACACGTATTACGAAAAAAAAGAATACCGAAAATCGCAGGTATTATTTGAGGAATTATTTCCTGTATTTAAGGGAACACCTCAGTTTGACGACCTCTATTATAAGTATGCATATTCACACTACTATTTACGTGATTTTATAACAGCTGAAGGTCTTTTTAAGGGTTATCTTGAAGTCTTTTCTAACAGTGACAGAGCTGAAGAAGTTGAATACATGCAAGCCTTCTGTTATTTTAGGCAATCACCCAAGGCTGAACTTGAACAAACCAATACCATAAAAGCCATAGG
>CAMBGO010000233.1 GCA_945866165.1 Chitinophaga pinensis
AGATCTAAATGGAAATATTACAAAACGCCTAACTGACCACGCTGGGTATGATGCTGAAGCAACTTTATCACCTGACGGCAAAAAAATAATTTTCACTTCAACCCGTGATGGTGATATCGATCTTTATATCATGGATTTAAAGTCTGGTAAAACCAACAGGATCACCAATGAGCTTGGTTATGATGGTGGTGCATGGTTTAGTCCTGATGGAAAAAAAATCATTTGGCGCGCTTCTAGGCCCAAAACAGAAGCTGAAATAAAAGAATATAAGGAACTGCTAAGTGAAAACCTTGTAGCACCTACCAACATGGAAGTATTTATTGCAAATGTTGATGGTAGCAATGTTAAACAAGTAACGAAATTTGGACAAGCCAATTGGGCACCTGCATATATGCCAGATA
The DNA here is from genome assembly GCA_945866165.1 of Chitinophaga pinensis. Taxonomy (GTDB): domain Bacteria; phylum Bacteroidota; class Bacteroidia; order Chitinophagales; family Chitinophagaceae; genus Pollutibacter. Next base: position 402 of record CAMBGO010000233.1, read on the forward strand.
GCAAGCGTATTATTTTTGCTTCGAACCATGAATATAAAAGAGGATTTCCGTTTAACCTCTATACTATCAATGAAGATGGATCTGAGTTGACGAAAATCAGTCGAGATAAAGGTTTCGATGCATTCCCTATGTTTAGTCCTGACGGGAAAAAAATTGTTTTTTGTTCAAATAGGAACAATGGAGGCACAAGGGATACCAATATTTTTATTGCTGATTGGGTAGAGTAAAAAGTTTGTTCGTATTAATTTAGATTATTCCCACTCTATGGTAGCGGGTGGTTTGCTCGAAATATCATATACAACCCTGTTAATTCCTCTAACTTGGTTAATTATTTCATTTGAAACCTCTCCAAGAAACTCATAGGGTAGGTGTGCCCAATCAGCCGTCATTCCATCAACAGAGGTCACGGCTCTTAAAGCAATGGTGAATTCATAGGTTCTCTCATCTCCCATAACGCCAACGGACTTTACTGGCAACAGTATAGCTCCTGCCTGCCATACCTTATCATATAATCCTGATTTTTTCAACGATTTGATAAATATATCATCAGCTGCCTGTAATAATTTTACTTTGTCTTCAGTAATATCTCCCAAAATTCTAATGGCTAAACCCGGACCAGGGAATGGGTGCCTTGAAATCAATTCATTTGGAATGCCCAATTCAAGTCCAACTTTTCGTACTTCATCCTTGAATAGAGATCTCAATGGTTCAATGAGTGAAAGCTTCATTGTGTCAGGCAGTCCACCTACATTATGGTGTGATTTGATGGTAACTGATGGGCCATGCACGGAAACACTTTCAATAACATCAGGGTAGATCGTTCCTTGACCAAGGAAAGAGATGTCAGTCAATTCATGCGCTTCTTTATCAAAAACGTCTATGAATGTTTTTCCGATTGCTTTTCTTTTTTCTTCAGGATTAGAGAGATTAGAAAGTGCGGCGTAAAAACTATTTTTTGCATTAACTCCTTTTACATTCAAATCCAGTTGAGCATAAGTTTGAAGCACATTTTCAAATTCATCTTTTCTCAACAGACCATTATCAACAAATATGCAATACAGGTTCTTCCCGATGGCTTTGTGAATCAATGTAGCTGCTACAGTTGAATCCACGCCACCACTCAATCCCATCACTACTTTTTTATCACCAATCTGTCTTTTTAGTTCATTAACAGTATCTGTGATGAAGTGCGCTGGGGTCCAATCACCAGAGCATCCACAGATTTTATACAAAAAGTTTTGTAGCATTTTCTTTCCGTACTCAGAATGATAAACTTCAGGATGAAATTGTAGACCTACTATTTCTTTGCAACCAGGTTCATTTACCTTAAATCCGGCTATTGGAATTGAATTTGTTGTTGCAAGTATTACTGCATTTTCAGGCAGTGCTAAAATAGAATCCCCGTGGCTCATCCATACTTGCGAAGTTTCAGGTACTTCATTTAATAGAACATGCTCTTGTTGTTTTTGTAATACAGCCCTACCAAATTCACGTTTTTCGCTTTTTTCAACACGGCCACCAAAATATTTTGAAATCAATTGTGCCCCGTAGCATAATCCAAGTATATGATGATATTTGGCAATAGCAGAAATATCTATCCAGGGAGCTTTTTCTTCATTTACAGAAAATGGGGATCCAGACAAAATGATTCCTTTTAATTCCGGTCCATCTATGATTTCCTTGTGATAGGGAATGATTTCACAGTAAACGTTTGCTTCTCTTACTGCCCTTGCAATCAGTTGTGTGTATTGTGAACCAAAGTCGAGAATGATTATTTTTTCTGTCATATTGCAAGCGAAGTTAAGAAATATAGATTTTTACTTTAAAGTTCAGGATATCGGAATGTGTTATATCAGCCTTGAAACAAGATAGGCGTAATGTAATTAGTTGATTATTAAATGGTTGTACTTTAACGCAATAAAAAAGCCATCGTAGGGATGGCTTTAAATTAATTATATTAAATGCAATTAAGCCATTTTGGCTATTGTCTTTGTAAGTGAGCTCTTTAAGTTTGCGGCCTTGTTCTTGTGGATTACTCCTTTTTTAGCCAATTTATCGATTTTGCTCAAAACATTTGGCAGATTTTCTTTGGCAGTTGCAGAATCTGTGGTTGCCTTGAGATCTCTCATTGCATTACGGGTTGTTTTTCCAACATAACGGTTTTGCTCTCTGCGTTTTGCTACCTGACGTACATCTTTTTTGGTTGCCTTGTGATTTGCCATCCTTTGTAATTTTTCTTTTAAGGGATGCGAAGGTACTAATCCTCTTGATATCAACCAAAATTATAGTTGTTATCTATTTAAATACTTACAACTCATATTCTTTAACTGACTCATTTTTGGACTAAATAAACGATATTTGCCCATCTTTTAGCTTATCATATATCTTTTATTCCAATGAAGGATTTCTCTTACATAACCTCCTCGCATCCAGCTTTTATTGAGCAGCTTTATCAGAATTTTGTTCAAACCCCTGATAGTATTGACCCTGACCTAAGAAAGTTTTTTGAGGGATTTGATTTTGCCATTTCAAATTTGGCAGGAAAACCTGTATCATCTCCACCAACAAATGAAATTGATTGGAAGAGGGAACTGGGAGTGTACCGGATGATTCTTGGTTACCGTAACAAGGGCCACCTAATTGCTAAGACCAATCCTATAAGGGAAAGGAAAGACCGCAATGCAAATCTAGACTTATCTTTTTTTAGTTTATCCGAATCAGATTTGAATTCTTTTTTTTATGCGGGGAACCTAATTGGACTTGGCACTGTAACGCTTCAAGAGATCAAGCAACACCTTGAAAATTGTTATGCAAATCATGTTGGTATTGAATTCAAGTATATCAGCAATCAGGAAAAAATTAATTTTCTGACAAATGAGATGGAAACAAATTTTACTAATCCCATTTCATTTGAAAAGAAAAAGAGAATACTTGAAAAACTAAACCAGGGTGTTATTTTCGAAAAATTCCTTCACACAAAATATATCGGACAAAAGCGTTTCTCTCTAGAAGGAGGGGAAACAACCATAGCTGCTTTGGATGCAATGATTAGCATTGCGGCCAACATGGATATTCAAGAAGTTGTAATAGGTATGGCACATCGAGGTCGTTTGAATGTGTTGGCAAATATCATGGGTAAAACCTATGAGCATATCTTTAGTGAGTTTGAAGGTAAGTCAACACCCGATCAAACAATGGGAAGCGGTGATGTGAAGTATCACTTGGGCTATGGCAGTGATGTAGAAACTATTTCAGGTAAAAAGATATCATTGAAGTTAATGCCCAATCCATCACACCTTGAAGCAGTTGATCCAGTTGTATTG
>CAMBGO010000234.1 GCA_945866165.1 Chitinophaga pinensis
ATTTTTCCTGTTAAAACTTCAATCACGCGAATTCTTACATCATCATCTGCAAATGCGATATGTTTTCCATCGGGCGACCAAACTGGCTCCCATGCGAGTTTTGATTCACCTAATGAAAGTGAACGCTTTGTTCCGGTACCATCTTGGTCAACCAAATACATTGAATATCCTTTACCATCAGCATCTGAAAAATAAGCAAGTTGTTTGCCATCTGGCGACCACAAAGGAAGTCGGTCTGCGGTACCCGAACTTTTCGTAATGTTACGGGCATCGCCATTTTCAACAGGAATGGTAAAAATTTCACCACGGGCTTCTACTACGACTCTTTTACCAGTTGGTGAAATTGCAGCAGATTCAATTTTTGTGCTAACATTCTCCGATTTTGTTTCAGCCCATGGAAAATCACCGCTTACATTGATTTCAAGTTGTTTGCTTTTGCCTGAGACAGGATCTAATAAATGTAAATACCCTTTCCATTCATATACCAATTCCTTTCCATTTCCATCAAGCCATTTTACATCAGTATTTTTTGTTTCAGTCACCTGCTTTAATGCATTTGTTGAAGGATCAAATGACCAGATATTCATATTATGATCCCTGTCTGACAAGAAATAAACCAAGTTGCCCATCCACATTGGCTGAATGTCGAAGGTCCTTTCATTTGGAATTGACTTTTCAGTGAGGGTTTTTAAATCAAGAATTTGCAAGGCTGTATTTTGTCCGCCTCTGTAATTACGCCATTCAACATCCCAACGTGTTACCCTATCAACCACCAATGTTTTTCCATCTGCAGAAATTGCGCCATCAAATCCCCACGGAGCAGGCAATTTAGTAGAAGGGCCTCCTGCAGGCGAAACTGTCCATAGCCTACAATATCCTGTAGGTGCGGTTTCGCGGGAAGTAGCATATACTATTTTCTTGCCGTCAGCAGACCAACCACGTGCATATGAAGCAGATGGATACCAAGTAAGTCGCTTGGGTGTTCCACCATTAGACTCAACAATATAAACCGCATCAACACCAGAACGGTTTGATGTAAAAGCGATATGTTTACCATCAGGTGAGAAATGCGGGTTGCTTTCTACAGCAGCTGTGCTTGTGATACGAAGTGCATCACCGCCATTTTTATTCACAATCCAAATATCTCCTCCATATACAAAACTTATTTTGTCTTCACTGATAGAAGGCTGTCGTAATAATCTTGTTCCCTGAGCACTTAAATAATTTGCACTAACAAGCAATGCAAAAAAGCAAACAACCGTAATGGCGATTCTACGAATATTCATATCCATTTAATTCATTGATGAAAGAACAATTTACTCTTTTTATCTAATGTTTAATAAGGGAAAATGATGAGTGGATATGCATATTATTAATTTTGAAAATTTTCAAGAAAGTTATACTGAATTCTCCCCAAATACATTTACATTCATACAAACGATTTCATTATGAAAAAAAAGAATGCATCACGTAGGGCTTTCATACAAAATAGCGCCTATACTGCTGCCGGTTTTTTTATTGTACCCCGGCATGTTATTGGAAAAGGTTACACTGCACCAAGTGACAAATTAAATATTGCTGCTATTGGTGCGGGAGGCAAAGGAAAATCTGATATTGCAAACGCATACAACAATGGCGCTTGTAATGTAGTTGCTTTAAGCGATGTTGATTGGAACAGCGCAAAAGCTTCTATCGATAAGTTTCCAAATGCAAAAAAATACCATGATTTCAGAATCATGTTAGATGAAATGAAAAACGACATTGATGCCGTTACCATTTCAACACCAGATCACTTCCATGCTTATGCAGCGATGGCTTGCATGGAAATGGGAAAACACGTTTATGTTCAAAAGCCACTAACACACAATATTGCAGAAGCTAGACTACTCACTGAAACAGCTAGAAAATACAAAGTGGTTACCCAAATGGGAAACCAAGGTGCATCAAATCCACAACAAAAAGTGGCCATGGATTGGTTTGACAAGGGATTAATTGGAAACGTGCACACTGTTAATATATGGACGAACAGACCAGTATGGCCTCAGGGTATCCCTGTTCCAACAGACAAGCCTGCACTACCAGCATCCATGACAGCAAACGAATGGAATACTTGGCTCGGCCCTGCAAAATACGTTGACTATAACCCATTATACCATCCATTTAAATGGAGAGGCTGGTGGAATTTTGGTACCGGTGCATTGGGTGATATTGGATGTCATACAATAGATTCTCCTTTCAGAATTCTTGGCTTAGGATATCCTACTGAAGTAGAATGCAGTGTGGGTGCGGTTTTCATTAAAGATTGGAATCCTGAGTATATTCCTGATGGATGTCCTCCATCATCGCATGTTGAAATTAAATTCCCTGCAACAAAGAAAAATAAAACACCAATGAAGATGATATGGATGGATGGTGGCATAAAGCCATTCCACCCTGATCAATTACCTGCTGATCTTCCACTCAGTGATGATGGAAACGGCGAGAATGGTGTTTTCCTTCATGGTACAAAGGGGTTGATGACAATCAGCATGTATGGCAACGATCCTAAAATCTATTTGAACAATGGAGAAAGAATTACAATGCCTAAAGCGGAAAAAAATGAAGTAAAATCATTGCCAGAATTTGGACACCAGATATCATGGACAGAAGCTTGTAAGGCAGGATTCAATAGCAATGAACATAAAGCACTAAGCTCTTCGTTTGATTACTCCGGTCCTTTAACAGAAACTGTTTTGATGGGTAACCTCGCCATTAGAAGCTATATGTTGAAGAGAAAAGGAGCAAACAATAGAGATGAATTTTACGGAAGAAAGAAATTGCTTTGGGATGGCGCAAGCATGAAGATTACGAATTTTGATGATGCAAACCAATTTGTAACCAGAGACTACAGAGAAGGCTGGAAAGTTGGATAGTATTCAGCATTTCAAAAATAAAATTAAAAAGGCATCCAATTGGATGCCTTTTTTTATGGTCATTTTTTTAACTGATTCTTATTAGTGTTTTAGAAGGGAATTAATTTGAATTTCAGTCTAAATTCTATACATATGGAACCGATGGAAACACTTATGGAAGTATTATCTCATTTAAAAGACCTTGGATGGGACAATGAATTCAAGGTTATTGAAAAAAATAAAATTGAGATAAATGGAATAATCTATAAAGCAAAGGAAATTGAACTCATCAAAACATACCGGTTTGAAGGCAACTCCAACCCATCAGACCAAGCAATTATTTATGTAATAAAAACACCAGATGAAACCTATGCATACAGCATTGATTCCTATGGTGTATATTCAAATCACAACAATGATGACTACTCAAATTTTATATCAAACTTAGTCCAACACCTTGAGCTAAATAAATATTGAAAAAGAATAATGAATTTGTGCATTTGAATTCAATCAAATTATTAATTCTTTTGTATATTGATAGCCTAAATTATTTCTATGAGGTATATCAGTATCGTGCTGCTTTGTGTTTTATCATTATCATCACAGGCGCAAAAGAAAAAAATCGAGTCAGTTCAACAAGCTCCTTCACCAGATAGCATTTTTACAGGATTGAAATGGCGCAATATTGGTCCAATGCGGGGAGGAAGAGCAAATGCCGTTTCTGGAGTAACTGGAAACAACTTGAAATTTTAT
>CAMBGO010000235.1 GCA_945866165.1 Chitinophaga pinensis
TAGAACGCAACCGCCGGATTGTTTTTGTTCACATTCAGTTCAAGCAATGATCCTGCAAGTAGTTTGGCTTTTGAAATTATATAAACCATCATTGCCCTGCCGAGGCCCTTGCCATGGTATTCGGGTTGGAGGTATAGCTTGTTTAGCCTGATGACTTCTGGCTCTTGGTTAGATTTGATTGAGTAAGAAGCAAATCCAATTGCTATCCCCTGGAAATATAGTAAGATGAAATGGTGATTCATTTCATTCATCTGCTTTTGGAGGGCATCTTCGCCATACATCATATCAAGCATGAAATCAATCTGTTCCTGACTGATAATGGTTGGATAAACCTTGTTCCATATTTCCCTACTTAATTGTTGAATTAAGGGAATTTCAGATGTTGATGCTTTTTTAATCTCTTGCATGTTAATTTTCTTTAAAAGAATGTCTTGATATGATTAGATGAGCTTTAATTGCTTTTCTAGATAGAACGATGCCTATGATAAGTGATGACAATGCACCCAAGATCAATAGCGATGATGCAACATTCGACACCACTAGTTTACTTTCTTGTAAGAACAGGAATAAATCATAACTCCCATGAAAAAAAGTTGCCCAAAAAATACCAGCAACAATAAGCTGTCTTTCACGTGCAAGATTAAATTTGGCCCTTCCCATGAAGTAGCCCATTAATATAGCGAAGCTTGCATGTGCCGGAACTGCCATGAACATGCGAACCCAACCAGTGGTCATTCCATATTGGTAAACGTAAAAAATATTTTCTAGGGTTGCAAATCCCATGCCTACCATCACAGCATAGACGATGCCATCAAATGGTTCATCAAATTCTGGTTGTCGATATGCATATGCATAGAGCATGAAAAATTTGGAAAGCTCTTCCACCAATGCTACAGAAAAATAAGCCTTGATTGCAGTGCCGGGTATTGTTTTAAAAATTGGTCCAACTTGAACCAAGCTTAACCCGCTTTCAATTACCAGTGCTGGAAAGATTGCTGCTAACCCCAGTACAAAACTAAAAAGCAAGTGCTTTCTGGGTTCTCTATTGTATTCATCCTTTAGAATGATGTATAGTGAGATGGCGATGCCGGGAGCAATGGCAAGCAAAAGCCAATTCATGTGAAATTCTTTTTTGCCAAGTTAAAACAAAATGTTTCTAATGACATATTGTTTTTTTAATTTTAAGATGGATGTTGTTTGAAAAAAATGATTCAACCATAAATAATGAAACTAATTTTTGCCATATTGTTTTTCATAATACTTTTTTTTCATGGTGATCGTCCAGTAGAATGGACAGAATATTTGGGTGGTCCTGACCGAAACCATTATTCAACATTAAAACAAATTAATACAGGAAATTTAGAACAATTGGAGAAAGCATGGGAGTATCATACAAATGATACGTCTGGACAGATGCAATGCAATCCAATTGTCGTGAATGGCAAATTGTATGCTCTTACTGCTTCATTGGAAGTATTTTGTCTGGATGCTGCCACCGGAAATCAAATCTGGCGTTTTGCCGAATCAAAAGACTCAAAATGGTATAGCACAGGAAGAGGTGTTTCATATTGGGAAGATGGAAACGATAAACGCATACTCTTTACACAAGGAAATTTTTTATATGCATTAAATGCAATATCAGGTGAACCAATAAAATCATTTGGAGAAAATGGCAAGGTGAGTTTGAGTGCCGGACTTGGCAACACCGCCAAAGATAAATTCGTAATCTCTTCTACACCTGGCACTATTTTTGAAGATAAGATCATCATGCCACTGAGGCTTTCCGAATCTTCTGATGCCGCACCAGGGTATATTCAAGCATTTAATGTTAAGACAGGCAAGATTGATTGGGTTTTCAAAACCATTCCTGGGCCAGGTGAATATGGGTATGAAACATGGGAGAAAAATAATCATAAAAATACCAATGTTGGCGGCGTTAATAATTGGGCGGGCATGAGTGTTGATAGAAAACGTGCGATGGTTTTTGTTCCAACAGGATCTGCTGCATTTGATTTTTATGGTGGCAATCGAAAGGGGGATAATTTATTTGCAAATTGTCTTCTTGCACTAGATGCACGAACAGGGAAAAGGGTATGGCATTATCAGCTTGTTCACCACGATTTATGGGACAGGGATTTGCCGGCCCCACCAAACTTGATTACCATTAATCGCAATGGAAAAACAATTGATGCTGTTGCACAAATTACAAAGCAAGGATACGTTTATGTTTTTGAAAGAGAAACCGGTAAACCTGTTTTTGAAATCAATGAAATTGCAGTTAAAACAGCCGGCTATCTTCCAGGAGAATTTCCAGCAAAGACACAACCTATACCATCGTTGCCCCTTCCTTTTTCAAGGAATACCATGACAGAAAATGATATCAGTCCGTTTGCAGAAAATCGCGATGAACTCATTGAGCGGTTAAAAAAAATCAGTAAGAATCCATATGATCCACCATCAAAAAATGGCTCATTGATTCTTCCTGGTTTTGATGGAGGAGGTGAATGGGGCGGTGCGTCTTTTGATCCTGAAACAGGTTACTTATATGTGAATGCCAATGAAATGCCCTGGGTACTTGAAATGATTGATGCTCCAACAAATGATAAAACTGAAAATCAAACTGCAGGAGCAATTGTATATGCTAATAATTGTGCAGTTTGCCATCAAAAAAATAAGGAGGGAAATACTGCAAGTGGATATCCATCGTTGGTTGGAATTAAAAATAAATACGAAAGAAATTATTTAGCAACAATCATCAACAAGGGAAAAGGAATGATGCCAGGCTTTACTGGTTTGAAAGAAAATGAAAAACAAGCATTGGTTGATTATCTATTTGAAACAGAGAAAAAAGAAGTTGTAACATCTAGTAAAAAAACTGCTAAACCTGCTATTCCATTTGGAATGAATGGGTACAATAAATTTCTTGATAGCAAGGGGTATCCTGCCATCGCGCCACCATGGGGAACACTCAGTGCCATTAATTTAAATACAGGTGAATATGCATGGAAGATCCCGTTGGGGGAAGATAAAAAATTGAGTGCGAAGGGTATTCCAATAACAGGCTTGGAAAACTATGGTGGTGGTGTTGTAACTGCTGGTGGACTTTTTATGATTGCTGCGACAAAAGATGAAATGTTCAGGGTTTTTGATAAGAAAACTGGAAAATTATTATGGCAAACAGCACTACCAGCTTCTGCATTTGCAACACCAAGCACCTATGAAGTTGATGGAAAGCAGTATATTGTTTTGGCTTGTGGTGGAACTAAATTGGTTACTACAAAAGGGGATAGCTATGTAGCATTTGCAATAAAGAAATAGCTACTTTAGATTATTCCTGTTATTTTATTTTTATAAGTTGCTCAAAATATTGGAGCATATTTTTTTTATTGTTAATAAAAAAATTCAAACATTGAAATTCAACATGTTGCCACTAAAAAAATACCTTCTATTCTTTTTTTCTTTTTTGATAATGCTGCATACACAACTTTTTGCACAACGATTTGGCGGTAATCCTCCATCAATAAAATGGCAACAACTTCAAAGCAGGACTGCTAATGTTATTTACAATCCAGGCTCTGAAGCACTTGCAAAACGTGTGACAACCATCATCAATAATCTTTCATGGGTTTCT
>CAMBGO010000236.1 GCA_945866165.1 Chitinophaga pinensis
TGTAGGTATGGAATTACAAATTCTAGATAATGAAGCTGACATATATAAAAACCTTAAGCCGTATCAGTACCATGGATCTGTTTATGGTGTTATTCCATCTAAAAGAGGATTTCATAAGCCAACAGGCGAATGGAATCAGCAAGAGGTTATTGTAAAGGGATCGAAAATTAAAGTAATCCTAAACGGGACTGTAATTCTCGATGGTGATATTGATGAAGCAACAAAGAATGGTATAGCGGATCATAACCAGCATCCTGGTTTAAAAAACAAGTCTGGGTATATTGGTTTTCTTGGTCATGGGGATGTTGTAAGATTTAGAAACATAAGGGTAAAAACACTCACAACCAATAAAAAAGCCAAAAAATGAAATCACTGATCGTGATTGTTGTTCTAATGATTCTTCAAACAAATTCATTTTCACAATCAATTCAAGGTGCATGGAAACGCGATCTTGATACCGCCATCCAATACATGACAATTGTAGATAATTACTTTAGTGTTGCCACCTTTAATGTATCTGAAAAAAGATTTATCAGGTCTAGGGGCGGTACTGCCATGTTCAAAGAAGGGAAGATGAATGGTAAAATTGAATTTAATACTGCAGATAAAGAAGAAGTAGGTAGTGATTATTCATATGAAATAAAGTCGACTGCAAATTCACTTATGCTTCCTGCAGAAAACATATCATTGGAGTGGCAAAAAAATGATGATGCCTCTGGTGGTTTATCAGGCAATTGGAGAATTATAGGACGTGAGCAAGAAGGAAAGATGATTCCGATGAAACCGGGAGCAAGAAAAACAATCAAAATACTAAGTGCCACTCATTTTCAGTGGATTGCAATTAATACGGATACTGGCGAATTTTTTGGAACTGGCGGTGGTGAATACTCTTTCAAGGATGGAAAATACACCGAGAATATTCAGTTTTTTTCGAGGGATCCTCAACGTGTAGGTGCTTCATTAAGCTTCAATGCTGAATTGAAGGATGGTGATTGGCACCATTCAGGATTAAGTTCAAAAGGAGATAGGATTTATGAAGTGTGGAGCAGAAAATAGTGCTTCATCTTAAATAAACTCAATCCCAAAATACTTATTCTTTCTTTTTAATATCAATTGAAAGTTCCTTCAACTGAATATCGTCTATTGATGAAGGTGCATCAAGCATCACATCCCTTCCTGAATTGTTTTTTGGAAATGCAATGAAGTCCCTAATACTTTCACTTCCTCCTAATATTGAACAAAGCCTGTCAAATCCAAATGCAATTCCACCATGTGGCGGAGCACCATATTCAAATGCTCCCAATAGGAATCCAAATTTGTGCAGGGCTTCTTCATCGCTCATGCCAAGTGCGGAAAACATTTTTTCTTGTAATTCTCGTTGGTAAATTCTGATTGAACCACCACCTATTTCATTTCCGTTTAATACCATGTCATATGCATTGGCCTTGATTTGTGCATATGGATGTGACAAGTAATTGGCGGCATCGATAATTTTAGGATTATTATCAATCATTGTTTTAATCTGATCAGGCTTGGGCGAAGTGAATGGATGATGACGAGCAACCCAGCGGTTGTCATCTTCACTGTATTCAAAGAGTGGGAAGTCGAGTACCCATAATAGTTTAAGCTCTTCTTTTTTACGCAATCCAAGTTGCTCTCCGAGTTCTAACCTGAGTTCGCTTGTTGCTTTTCTTGTTCTTTCTTCTGCACCTGCAAGAATCATTACAATATCGCCTTGCTTTGCACCTGCTGCCTCTGCAATTTGTTTTAGTCTGTCTTCTGCATAGAACTTATCGATACTGGATTTGAGGCTTCCATCTTCATTGTATCGGATATAGGCAAGCCCTTTCATTCCAATTTGAGGACGCTTTACCCATTCTGTCAATTCATCTAATTGCTTTCTTGTAAAAGCTGCTCCACCCTGAACTGGAATTGCCAACACCGATTCAGCAGAATCAAATACAACAAATCCTGCATCAGCAATCAATTCGTTTTGATCTGATTTTGTAGCATATACAGATTCGGGTTTTTTGATGGTACAAATTTTCATTCCAAACCTGATATCAGGTTTATCGTTTCCATATTGCCACATCGCATCTTCCCAAGTCATTCTTTCAACCTTGTCGGTATAATCTATTCCTTTTACATCTTTGAAAATCTGTTTAATCAAGCCTTCAAACATATTCAATATGTCTTCCTGTTCAACAAATGACATTTCACAATCGATTTGTGTAAACTCAGGTTGTCTATCAGCACGCAAGTCTTCGTCTCTAAAACATTTTACAATCTGATAATATCTGTCATACCCACTCACCATTAGCAATTGCTTGAATGTTTGAGGGGATTGCGGCAAAGCATAAAATTGACCTTGATTCATTCTTGATGGAACTACAAAATCCCTTGCACCTTCTGGTGTTGATTTAATCAAGAAAGGAGTTTCAATATCCATGAAGCCCTTCTCATGAAGATAGTTTCTTGTGGAGCGGTTTACAGCATAACGCAATTCCAGGTTCTTTTTAACAGCATTTCTGCGAAGGTCAAGAAACCTATATTTCATTCTAATATCATCCCCACCATCAGTATCATCTTGAATTGTAAATGGAGGCACAGCTGATTTATTCAATATGCTGAATTCCTTCACCTCAATTTCAATATCGCCGGTATCCATTGCTGGATTTTTATTGCTTCTTTCGATTACTTTTCCTTTTACCTGTAGAACAAATTCCCTTCCCAATGGATTTTCATTAAGTTGGTCATTCAATTGTTCATTGATTACCACTTGTGTGATACCATAGCGATCCCTGAGGTCCAGAAATGTAATGGATCCAAATTTTCTAACTGTTTGAACCCAGCCTGCCAGGGTCACCTCTGAATTCACATTTTCTATCCTCAATTCTCCGCATGTATGTGATCTAAACATAGTAACTAAATTAAAAAGGGTGCCAAATTTTAAGGCATAAAGATACTCCTTAGCATGGATTTATAAGAAGTTTACTTGTTTTCAGTGACCTTGATCTCTTCTAGAAGAAATTCTGTTTGTTGTTTTACTGTTTCCTGAAAATCCTTTTTATGGATTAGGTATAAATAATAGTAAGCCAATATCAATAGCCCAATTGAAAATGGTATGATTGATAGTTGCCTAAGCCCGTATGGTCCAATTAGGTTTTCCTCTAAATGAAAAAATTCACCTACCATCCATGTACAGTTTGCTGTTATCCAAAAATCGATTGCAAGGTTATGGATTAGTTCACTAATAATCTTACGGGTTTGATAGGTTATAATGACAGCAACCATTAAGGTTGGTATGATCATAATTAATGCAGGGTATTTGAAATTGAGTGCCCAACAAATATCTTTCATCAACCATAGAAGAATATGCAAGTTTTCAATTTTTCTAAACTTGTAGGGAATGTAATAGATGGTTGAATTTTTCATGAATCAAGCCCAATTTTATTTTCAACAAATGTAAAAGATTTGACTGATTTGAAGGGGTAGGGGGTTAAAAAACTTATTATTTCAGCATAAAAAAAGGGATCAAAAAATTGATCCCTTTTTTATTACTCTTATATTCTATTTTATCCCCATT
>CAMBGO010000237.1 GCA_945866165.1 Chitinophaga pinensis
GTTTAGAAATCATCAGTAAACTCTAAACCCTAAACTTTAAACTGTATTTAGAATAACTCTAAACTCCGAACCCTATCCAACTGACAACCGATAACTGACAACTGACAATCAAGGCTGCTCAGATGAAACTTGATCTGTTGTGTTTTGATCAAAAGCTTGAACATCCTCTAAGGCAAAAAACTTCTTTTGAAATATAAGAATTGCAATAACACCCCCTGAAATAGCAGCATCAGCAATATTAAAAACCGGCCTGAAAAACTCAAATGATTGTCCCCCCCAAATTGGAAACCAACTCGGATAGTGTGCATTCTCTATGATTGGAAAATATAGCATATCCACTACCCTTCCATGCAAGAATCCTTCATAACCTAGTTGAAAGCCTTCCTGCCAAATTCCATATGCCAGGTTCTGGCGATACACATCACTAAATTCAAACACCATTCCGTAGAACATGCTATCAATTAAATTTCCAATGGCACCTGCATAAATAAAGGTCACACAAACAAGGTAGCCAGGATGGTATTTTTTTTCGACAACGCTTTTGATATAAAAGGTACCCATCACCACTGCAACCAACCTAAACAATGTCAAAGCGATTTTACCCCAGCCGCCACCAAGCTTCCAACCATAGGCCATTCCTTCGTTTTCTACAAAATGCAAACGCATCCAAGGGATCCAATTCACAATCAATCTTTCTTCACCCATATAAAAATGGGTCTTGATATAAATTTTTACAGCCTGGTCAACCAATAAAATTAAGAAGGTCAGTAAGAAAAGATGTTTAAGCTTCACAACAGATTCTTTTTTGCAAATATATGGCATGGAGTTCATGCCTGCTTATTGAATTTAAACTTCGCCATAATATACCCTGGGTACCCGCTGTGAAATACCAGTCATGATCTCATAAGCAATGGTACCAGCCTGATGGGCTATTTGAAGCACAGGCAGCTCCTTGCCAAATACAACTACATCATCAGTTAATTCAATATCGGGATAGTCCGTAATATCAACCATGGTCATATCCATGCAAATATTCCCAACGGTTTTTATAAGGTGGCCTTTAATCATCACCTCCCCTTTACCATTTCCAAGGCTTCTAGGAAAACCATCTGCATATCCAATTCGGATTGTGGCAATCCTGGTATCAATTGACATGATGGCCCTTCTTCCATACCCAACAGAATCACCTGCCTTTACATACTTTATTTGCGCAATAGTGCTTCTCAGCGTTGCAGATTCAATGAGGTCAATACCTGTATCACCCGGATCAACTCCATAAAGTCCTATTCCCAACCTAACCATTTCATATTGTAGTTCTGGAAACTTTTTGATAGCAGCGGTATTAGCTATATGTCGAAAAAAAGTATACCCAAGCGCATGGCTCATTTCTTCACAAATGGATTCAAAAAGCAATGCTTGCTTTTTTGTAAATGCATCATGCTTCTTATCCTCGGAAGCAACAAGATGTGTGAAAACAGTTTGGACTTTCATGCAACCCGTAGAACCAATTATCGCAAGCAATTCACTAATTGAACTTTCATCAAACCCAAGCCGATGCATTCCGGTATCAAGTTTGATATGTACGGGGAAATAATTCAACCCTTGCTTCAATAAATAATCATTGAATGCTTCTGCAATTTCCATTGAATATATTTCAGGCTCCAAATCATATTCTACCAATTCAGCGAATGCATTTTGCTCTGTATTCATTACCATGATTGGCATATTTATTCCAGCCCGCCTAAGCTCAATGCCTTCATCAACATAAGCAACAGCTAAGTATTCAACCTTGTGAAATTGAAGGAGATTTGCAATCTCATAGCTACCTGCTCCATAAGAAAATGCCTTTACCATTGCCATGATGCCTGTTCCTTTTCGAATCTGTTTTCGGTATTCATGTAAATTGTGGGAGATGGCTGATAAATCTATTTCCAATCTAGTTTGATGCGTTTTGCTTTCAAGCAACCTGCTAATCCGCTCCATCCTGAAATACCGCATGCCCTTGATCAAGATGGTTACATTGCGAAATTCTGAAAGCAAAAATGAATGAATGAAATCTTCTGTACTTGAAAATAGTGCTGTATCTATCCCTATTTTTTCAAACAAGCTTCCATATTTTCTAAACTGCTCTCCAATCCCAATCAAACGGCTAACCTTGTTTTGTAATAAATGATCAGCAATCAATTTGTAAGACTCCTCAGCATCACCAGCTATACCCGCAATGTCAGAAAGAATGACTGCCTTTTTTCTTTGATCGGCTTGCATGCCCAAAAACTCCAAGGCAGTCAACAACCCATTCATATCAGCATTATAGGTATCATTAATAATTACACAATCTTGTTGTCCTTGCTTCATCTCTAGGCGCATTGATTGGGGAGGAAGATCATGCATTCTTAAAATAACCGCTTCTAATTTTCCCAACACAATAGCTATGGCAATGCAATGCATTGCATTTTCTAAAGCAGCATGATCGATGAATGGCAACTCAATGAAAGATTTGTTATCTGCATAACTTATCTCAATCTGCATTTTCCCATGTATAGCATGCATGGATAGAATTTGAATAGATGCTTCAGCTGATTTGCCCCAACTAATAACATTCATTCCTTCTTGATGATTGTATGTTGCGTTGATCAGCTTGTCAACTAATTCATTCTCCTTGCAATAAACAAGATGCGTAACACCTGAAAATAATTTCAACTTCTCTTCGAGCTTTTCTTCTACCGTATTGAAACCTTCGCTGTGAGCCTCTCCAATATTGGTAATCAATCCTATTGTAGGCTGAATAACCTTTTCAAGTTTTTCCATTTCTCCCCTACCTGAAATGCCGGCCTCAAACAAGCCAAGATCATGGCTTTCATCCATCTGCCAGACACTCAATGGAACCCCTAATTGAGAATTATAGCTACGTGGACTCCTTACAATATTGTATTCATGATGCAAGAGATGATATAGCCATTCCTTTACAATTGTCTTCCCATTGCTACCCGTAATTCCAATAACTGGATAATGAAACTGCTGTCTGTGGAATGCTACAATTTGTTGTAACGCATGAGTCACATTATTTACAAGAAGGAACTGTGCACCTGGAAATTGATCAGAATGAACCATCTCAGAAACCACAAAATTCCTTACACCCCTTCGGTACAGGTCATCGATGAAATCATGCCCATCTCTTTTTTCAGTTCTAATTGAAAAAAACAAACTGGTATCAGGAAAAACAAGTTTTCTGCTGTCTATGAGCAGGTGCGCAATAATGCCATGTGATTGTCGCCCTATAACATGGGCATCAATTTGACTAGAAATAACAGATGTGGAAAGGCTTTTCATTCCACTTTTATTTTTGGACTGGCTTTTTTCGTTTCGCCTGCATCGAATATAATATCGAACTTATAAGACATAGTACAATCACAAACAATGACACTGTTATAGATAAATGAATATCGAAAAATTCAATCAACATTTTTACACCAATAAAAACCAATACTACTGCAATACCCTGTTGCAAATAATCAAATTGGTCTATAGCGCCTTTCAGCAGAAAAAAAAGTGACCTCAAGCCCAATACAGCAAAAATATTG
>CAMBGO010000238.1 GCA_945866165.1 Chitinophaga pinensis
CTGGTGCTGATTCATACCTCTGGGTATTTGGTGATGGCGAAAATTCAACAAAAAAAGACGTGAACCATTTCTATAAATCTACAGGTGAATTTGACGCAATGCTTTATGCCTCCACAAAATTTGGCTGTGTAAATATTTCTACTGCCAAGGTAAATGCAATAGTAAAACCACTGGCTGATGTACCCAATGCATTTACACCAAATGGGGATGGGAAAAACGAATTATTTTATGTTCGGGGTTATGGTATCTCAAAAATGAATTTGCGGATATATAATAGGTGGGGACAAGTGGTATTTGAAACTGATATACAAGAGATAGGTTGGGATGGAAAGTTCAAGGGTTCGCCACAGCCCATGGATGTCTATGCTTATACGCTGACAGTTGAATTTGGGGATGGTACTAAACTTACTAAAAAAGGTGATTTAACGTTGATCCGCTAAACTAAATGAACAATTATTTGTCTAAATACAGTAGTGAATTTATTGGATGAAAATAAAAAGTAACCTATATAGTAATGTGATAATTGGATTGTTCGTGTTTTTATTAAACATGAAAAGAGATGCGGTTGCCCAAGATCTCCACTTCTCGCAATTTTTTAATTCCCCCCTGTCGACCAATCCTGCAAATACAGGGTTTATTCCCAATTCGGATTACAGGGTAGGTGCTAACTACCGCGATCAATGGTCAACCATTCCGGTCCCTTATAAAACGACAAGTGTATGGGCAGATGCCCAGTTTTTGCGTGAAAAAATTCCCGGCGGGTGGTTTGGGATTGGAGGTTTGGTGCTGCAGGATGCTGCAGGAATTGGTGCATTGAAGTCCACCAAGACGTATCTTTCAATTGCATATCATCAGATATTAGGTCAATCAGGATTGCTATCAGCCGGTTTTAATGCAGGCTATGTTGGAAAACAAATTAACCAATCAAAACTTACTTTCGATGAGCAATGGAATGGAAAGTTTTTTGATGGAGGAAATATATCTGGTGAGATTTTTCAAAATACATCAATTGGTTATTTTGATCTACAAGCAGGTTTGAATTATACATGGTTTCCAACTGATAATATTTATTTGCATACAGGTTTTAGTATGCACCATGTTAATAAACCATCAGAGTCATTTTTCTTCTCAACAAACGGGAATGATAACCGTTTAAAAATTAGGTCTATTTATTTTGCAGATGCTATTATTAAATTAAATGAACAGTTAATAATCTCACCTGCTTTGTATTATACATCACAGGCAAAGGCAAGTGAATTGGTTGGAGGAATTCAATTAAATTTTAATGTTGCTCAAGATGGCGACCAACAATTTATTGCAGGCTTCTATTCGAGAAAGGGAGATGCATTTATTCCAATGCTTGGCTACCAGTGGAAGGGATTTCGTTTTTCCTTTACTTATGATATAACAAATTCGGCTTTAAAGAATTTCAATACTGGCAGGGGTGCAAATGAACTCTCACTGCTTTTTGAGGGCATCGTTAATCCTGCATATCGAACGCCTACTACTTTCAACTGTCCTCGATTTGGTAATTAACCCAAATAAGTCTACATTTTTTTTTAGTGTCATTTTGATTGTCGAAGTTTGCATTAAATAAACAAGCAATGTCTTTTGCACAAGTGCCAAGTGATTTATATCAAATTTTATTGACCATTGTTGGTGAAGGTTATGTATTAAATGACAAGGAGTCTTTGGATGAATATGGACATGATCAAACTGAAGACCTGCAATTCCCTCCTCAAATAATTGTTCGTCCTCGGTCAGCAGAAGAGATTAGCAAGGTGCTCAGTCTTTGTAATCAACATCGAATTCCTGTTACTCCTCGTGGTGCTGGCACAGGACTTAGTGGAGGTGCACTTCCTCACTTAGGTGGGGTATTGATTTCGATGGAACGCATGAATTCAATTATTGAAATTGATGAGCAAAATCTCCAAGTGATAACCGAGCCTGGAGTAATAACTGAAGTATTACAAAATACTGTAAAGGAAAAAGGACTTTTTTATCCTCCAGATCCTGCAAGCAAAGGTTCTTGTTTTATCGGTGGAAATGTTTCTCACAACAGTGGTGGTCCACGTGCCGTAAAATATGGCGTAGTCAGGGATTATGTACTGAATCTAGAAGTGGTATTACCTACTGGAGAAATAATTTGGACGGGAAGCAATGTCTTGAAAAATTCTACTGGATATAATCTCACGCAGTTGATAGTGGGAAGTGAAGGCACTCTGGGAATCGTCACAAAAATTGTATTGAAATTAATTCCGTTGCCGAAATACGACCTTCTAATGCTTGTGCCTTTTAGATCGTTGGAAAAAGCCGGAGCTGCTGTGAGTGCTATTTTTAAAGCTGGGTTTACTCCGTCTGCTATGGAATTGATTGAAGTTAATGCACTCAGGATCACTAGCGACTTCATGGGAAGCAGCGCAATTCCTGTTACCGATGACACAGAGGCACATCTAATTATTGAAGTGGATGGGAATCACCTTGATACATTAATGATTGAAATGGAGTCCATTTCTGAGATTGTTGCTGGATTTGATTGTGGCGAAGTATATTTTGCTGATGATGCACAACAGAAAAATGAGCTTTGGAAATTGAGACGAAAAGTTGCTGAAGCAGTAAAAATTGCTGGCTACACAATTGAGGAGGATACTGTTGTGCCAAGGGCATTGTTGCCTGAATTAATTCGTGGGGTTAAAGACCTTGCAAATAAAAATGGTTTTAGCGTGGCATGCTATGGACATGCCGGGGATGGCAATCTTCATATTCGTGTCAAAATTCCTGGTAAAATAAACAGCTATAATGACCCCTTTGTTATAGCTATTTTAAGGGATTTATTCAAGGTTGTTCACGGACTTGGTGGCACTATCAGTGGTGAACATGGAATTGGATTGATCCAAAAAAATTACCTAGATATTGTTATTGATCAAACACGAATTTCAATCATGAAAGGAATCAAAAAAATATTTGATCCCAATAATATTTTGAATGTAGGAAAAATTTTTGACTGATTTATTATCCTCTTACAAGTTCTTCAATAAGGGTATTAGGGTGTTGATGAACTGTAAAGCTTTCAGCTATTGGGTGATAAAGGAATCCATTTTTTTCAAGCCGCTTCATGTGATCTATAAGGGCTGAATAAAAATCATCGGTATTAAGAATAAAAATATTTTTATCGTGAATGCTCAACTGATTCCATGTTAATATTTCAAAAAGTTCATCTAACGTACCCAAGCCTCCCGGTAAAATGATGGCGGCATCTGCCAAGTGATACATTGTTTTTTTTCGCACATGCATGTCATCGGTAATAATCAGCTCTGTAAGTTGCTTGTGATATTGCTCCCAGGGTATCAACACTTTTGGTATTACACCTGTAACACTTGCACCATTTAGTAATGCTTGATTTGCAATTATACCCATCAAGCCATTATCACCACCGCCATAAACAATATCAAAACCTGATTCAGCAAGCATCTTTCCCAACGAGGCTGCGTGCTCTGCGAATAAAGGATTGTCACCTGTTTTTGAACCACAAAAAATGGCTATGGTTTTCTTTTTAGCCTGATCCGACATAATTA
>CAMBGO010000239.1 GCA_945866165.1 Chitinophaga pinensis
TGCTGAATAGCGATAGCGCCTATATTTTGTGTGGGTTGCTCATCAAAAACAGGAATCCATGCTGAACCTCCATTTTCAGATTTCCATACGCCACCTGATGCAGCACCTATATACATTATTTTAGGATTTGATCGAACTGCATCAATAGCAGTAATTCTTCCACTCATATTAGCAGGACCAACATTTCGGATTTTTAAATTCTTCAATAAACTGAAGTCCAATACCTGTGCAGATGAGCTGATGTTTAACAAGAGAAGAAAACCAAGAATACGATTCATGATAGTAAGCTATTTTTTAATGCTTGAATTTAAGTGAAAAATCATTCTCTTGAATTAATTTTAAACGCCCGTTTTAATTTAAATTAAAATTTAATATCATGATTGCATTATCAATAAAAGATATAAATGATTTTCAGATTAATCAATCAGATGAATCATCATGTCCCGTTGTAAAGGCAATCCTCAAAGGATTAAGTATTGGGTAGTTTTAGTTAATCTGAAACTAGTTGGGTTCAATTGATTAAGGCATATTATTGTTGGTATCCATACCCTCCATAAGATTATTCGTCTTCTCTTTTTTTCGAATACCAAAATTATATCGCAGGTTCATACCAAACCTACGGGTATCTCCAAAACGATTCCCACTTGCAGTTACAGATCCCTGAGTGAGTAAAAAATTATTCTTATTCGTATATAAAATATCATTGGCACTGAGGGTAAGCGTAAGCTTGCGTTTCAACAGTTGCTGAGATATATTTGTATTCAATGCACCAAAAGTACTAAGCTCATAAAACTGAAGCTGTCCCTTGAAACGAACAAAGCCTTGTAAAGACAACTGAGTGGTCTTTGTTATTTTGAGGGTTTGGTAAGTGAATACCGTCCAACTGCCTCGTTTAAATAGCAAGGGCTTCCCTTCATATTGACCTTCAAATCTATTGAGGTTGTATTGTGTTCCAACAACAAAAAAATACTTGCCGCCAGGTGGTATAGCAGCAATACCCCTGAAGTAGGTCTCTCTATTGCGTCCTATATTATCGTATGTCCGGTATGCAATGCTTTTTGTTGAATCTGCCTGGTATAGCACTTGACTAAAAATATCTTTTGTCTCATTAACCCCTACAGCAAATAGTGGTCGCTCATCTACAGAAATATTCGCTTCATAATTTTGTGTGAATTGTGGTCTTAAAGATGGATTTCCTGTTTCATACAAAAAAGGATCAAGAATGCGAATAGCAGGATTAAGGTAATTGTAACTAGGTCGGCTAATCGTCCTTCGATATACCAAATATCCCCTTAGCTCATAGCTGAGAATTTTTATCAATGTCCTGCTCAAATAAATATAGGGAAACGCATCTGTTCTTCTCAAAGTGAACGAGGTATCTTGTGGTATTGTTTGCTTACCAATCATGTTGGTATTTTCAACTCTTACACCTGTCTTCAATACCACAGGTCCCATGGTTTTAGAAGCCTGCAGATATCCCGCATGAATATGCTCATTGTAATCATAGCTATTCGTCCTACGATTGTCGGCAATTAACAAGCCATCTCGATTGAAAAAATATTTCGTGTCATTCCCAAAAAATAAATTTGCAGTTTTTAAACCCGTCTCCAGAATCAATTTTCCTTTTAACTTTTGAACCAAGTTTGTTTGATAAATCAGCAGATGGGATTGACTATTTGTTTCACCCTTAAGATCTGTTCGAAAAATTACTGGAACAAGAAATTGATTCTCCAGCTTTTGATTACTGTTGCCCGGATCAAAAGAATAGGAGAGATCATGGTTCCATTCTGACCCTATGGTGTCTAATTTCAACTTCGCACTGAAACCCTGATTTAAGTTAACGCCCTTTGATCGGGTATTTGTTGTAGAGACATTTGAAAAATATGGAACTGCACTACCCTTTTGAAAAACTTCAGTAGGATTTTCATTATTGCCTTGGGAACTGTTCAGGTTCATCCGTGTATCGAAACCAGCCGAAAACCGTGAAGTAAATTCCCTGTTTACACCTCCACCAAGGTAAAGTCCTTTTCCAGGAAGGCTTGTACGTGAAAATTGTTTGAGCAAAGAATCAATACCAATCTGTCGTGAGGTATTGATCTGATCAAAATTATTTCGCAAATTAATATTGGTATTTAAATAAGAAGAGGTCTTGCCATCACTGTTATTAAGATTGAATCCCACAAATTGATTCCCATAAGTACCCTGATTCAATCCTGCACTTACGCTGCCTGTGAGACCAATACGAATATTCTTTTTCAAAATTACATTTACAATGCCGCCGCCGCCGGATGCATCGTAACGTGCAGAAGGAGTTCGCATCAACTCAATTCGGTCTATCGCATTTGGTGGCAAACTTTTCAGAATCACCGCAATCTCTGTTACACCCATCCGTTGTTCACGGCCATTTATCCATATAGCAGAAGGCGAAGTGCTATTGAGGAAAATGTTTCCTTCCTGATCCATAAAGAGTCCTGGTATTTTTTCCATCACCTCATAGGCACTGGTTGAACCAAGTACAATAGGCTCAGGATCTACAATCGTCTTGTCATCTTCCTGACGCATAAGCGGTTTACGCCCTGTGATCACAACACCCTGCATAATTGAAGCATCTTGCTCCATAATAATTTTTACCTCTTCGGATGAACTAAGTGTAATTAATTTATTGATCTTACGGTATGAAATTGCTTCTGCGTTTAATCGATACTTCCCTGCTTGAAAAGGAAAGCGAGCCATTCCGATAGTGTCTGTAACCTTTATCCAGCGGACTGTACTATCACGATCAGAGATTAACGTAATGGTGGCACCAATAATATTTTCTCCCGCTCGGTTAGACAAGCGAACGACTGAGGTTTGTGAAAAAACGACTGTAAAAGAAGAAGAAAAAACACATACCCAAAACACCAATATTCTCATCATAAGATTAACGCTTACTTTAGAACGATACAAAAAAGCGCAAAGTTAATTGATTAAGATCAGCTTGTATTTTACAGATTAGTATTTTTCGCCTATTCGTTAAGTATGAAGCTTAATCATAACAAATAAAAATGATGAGCGAAATCAATTTTCTAACTTTACATCAAATTATTAAACTTGACAAAGACAATTTTACACAAGGCAAACACAAGAGGTAAAGCCGATCATGGTTGGTTGAAAAGTTTCCATACATTTAGCTTTGCAGGATACCATGATCCGGAAAGAATGCACTTTGGGGTGTTGAGGGTATTAAACGATGATACCGTAAATGGTGGCATGGGGTTTGGGAAACACCCACATGATAACATGGAGATCATCAGCATCCCACTCGAAGGCGACCTTGAACACAGCGATAGCATGGGAAATGTTACTGTGATAAGAAAAGGCGATATACAGGTGATGAGCGCAGGAACTGGTGTATATCATAGTGAATACAATAAAAACCCAAATGAGCCTGTCAAGTTCCTTCAGATCTGGATCTTCCCAAACAAGAAAAATGTAACTCCCCGTTACGACCAGATCACACTGAATGAAAATGACAGAAAAAATAAATTACAACAGGTTCTTTCTCCAAATGAAAATGATGAAGGA
>CAMBGO010000240.1 GCA_945866165.1 Chitinophaga pinensis
ATGATATATGCTTATATGATAGTGAAATGATGCTGAAAAGAAGAATCAAGATGGATTTTTTGCCAGACAGAATTATCAACGTGGATTTTATTTCATATTTGGATTACACCTACATGATATATCAATATCAAAAAAAGAATATCCTGTATTGTACTATGGTGAAATTAAATTCGGAAGGTAAACTTATGTCCGACCCAATTGATCTTGACACCTCTCTTACTACGGGTCAAAATGAAAATAAGATCTATAATGTAATTAACAGTGATGACAAGAAAAAAATTCTTGTTTTCAAGATGAAGCGCCAACAAGAAAAAAACTACCAAATCACTTCATTATTATACGATAATGAAATGAAGCTTATTAAAAAGGCGGGTTTCAACTTGCAGGTGAATGACAGAGAAGGTATTTTCACTGATTTTTTAGTTAATAACGATGGTGACTTTGTTTTTGGAAGGTGTGGAACAACAGGAAGCAAAGAGTATATTAACAAACTCGATCTCCTATTTAAAAGAGCAAACGACGACAATCCAATTTTAATTCCGGTTAACTTGAAAGAACAGATGCTAGATGAGGTAAAGTTGAAATTCGATAACTACAATAAACGTATCATTACTTCTGCATTTTTCTACAAACAGAAAAGGGGAAATGTGGAGGGTTTGTACACCATGTTATGGGATCATGCTAGTGGAATAAAAGTGGCAGAAACTAGCTTCCCATTTAATGACAGCCTTAGAATAGATGCACGGGGTGAAAATGGATCTTTAAAAGCAGCATTTAATGACTATTTTATAAATCACATCATCGCTGCACAGGATGGTGGATTTTTAGTTGCGATGGAATCATATTCTTCGAGTTCAAAAACAAACCCGTGGAACAGATTTGACTACTTATATGGAAATCGATTTTTTTATCCTTATGACCTAGGATATTATAGTCCATTTAATCGAATGAATTACATGTTTTATGACCCCTTCAACCGTTTTGGACAAAATAATCTTGTAAGATACAATGCAGAAAATATAATGGTTTTTTTCTTCAATGCCGATGGAAAACTCAATTGGAGCAATACGGTCAGAAAAGCCCAGTATGAAGACAATACAGATTCTTTCATTTCATATCAACTATTTAATACCGGCAGCGAACTCAGGTTCCTATTCAATCAACGGGAAAAAAGAGCATTGTTGTTGAATAGTGCCACGATTGATGGAGATGGAAGGCTCAAAAGACAACCCACACTTAAAAACCTCAATAGAGAGTATGAATTCATGCCAAAATTTGGAAAACAGGTTGGCCTGCGACAATTTATATTGCCATGTAATTACAGGAACTATATTTGCTTCGCAAAAGTTGAATTCTGATGCTTTCTTAAATGATTAATCTTTTCCGACATAGCAATCCCATATCATTAGTATTGTTGGTTATTCTTGCATGCTTCCCTCATTTCATTTTTCCTTTTCCAGCATTAAAAATTGAATTAACCAGGGATTCATCAATTTTTTCCACTCAATTCAATGAATTTTTCGGCGCTTTTTTTACAAAAAGGTCGTTTTGGAATGGTCTGATATCAACTGCAATCATTCTTGTAGAAGCCTTCGGATTGAATAAGATATTAAGTGATTTAAGGTTGTTTGAAAAAAGCGGATTCTTGCCATCGATGTGTTTCGTCTTATTAACAAATCTCATTCCGTATCCTTATCAAGGTCAGATGCTGTTTATTAATGGCGCATTGCTACTATCCCTCAATTGTATTATCTCATCCTTCAAAAAAGAAAAAGCAAATGGACCGATTTTACTAGCCGGCTTTTATGCAGGTATCGCTGCAGGATTCAATAATAATTTTATAATTTTTATTTGGTTAAGTATTGCCCTTTTTGCTATGCGCCCGGCCTCTCTTAGGGAATGGATTTTAATAGCTATTGGATTTATTTTACCATTTTACTTTATGATTTCAATTTTATATCTCAATAATAAAATTGACAGTTCATCAATATTACAATGGCCAACAATTAATATAAACAAACCACTTCTCAATACAATTACTTGGTTGCGCTATTTTAGTTTTATAGGGATTGCCTCAATTGGGTTATTCTTATCAATACAAACCATGAGAAAATTACTTATCCAAGCAAGAAAAACCCTCATAATAACCTATCAATTATTTTTTATAACATTGATTTCTTGTCTTATTTCACTTCAACAATCTCCTTATAATCTGTACCTTATGACCATCCCAGTCAGCATCCTACTAATTTCAATATTTACCTCATTCAGAAGACAATTAATACCAAACCTGGTAATGATTTTATTGATTATCCTATCTATGCAACGTTAAACTTGAATCGGATATCTTGACATTGCCCGAAAGGTCATAAATTTGCATCAAACTGAAAGTATGAAATTTGGCGTTGTAATATTTCCTGGATCCAACTGCGATCAAGACATGGTTGGAGCCCTCAGAAATGACCTTAATCAAGAAGTGATTGAGTTATGGCATAAGGATAATGACCTTTCAGCATTTTCTACTGAAGATTGTATTGTTTTACCTGGAGGCTTTTCTTTTGGAGACTACCTTCGTTGTGGTGCAATAGCTAGATTTAGTCCAATGATGCAACAAACCATAGAATTCGCAAAACGCGGAGGAAAAGTGTTTGGAGTATGCAATGGGTTTCAGATTCTGTGTGAATCTGGCTTGTTGCCAGGAGTATTGTTGAAAAATGCAAAACAACAATTTGTTTGCAAAAATGTTTTTATCAAAGGGGATGATGGAAAGGTGCTGAAAATTCCAATTGCACATGGTGAGGGTCGATTTCATGCTGATGAAAAAACAATTCAGGAATTGATAGACAATAAACAAATCATATACAGGTATTGTGATCAGGATGGCAACATCACTGCTGATGCAAATCCCAATGGTGCAACTCATAATATTGCAGGAATATGTAATAAAGAAAGAAATGTATACGGGATGATGCCCCACCCTGAGAGAGCGTGCTCTGATAAACTGGGCAATATAGATGGACGATATATTTTTCAGGAATTGTTTTTGAAATATGTAAAAGAGTCAATACTTGCTTAAATAAAAAGAATGAAAAAAATAGCTTTGATATCATTTTTGTCTTTCGTTTTTTCCATTGGAATATCGTTTTCCCAAACCGGTTCAGCAAAACAGGTAAAATGGACAGCAACTGCAAAAAAAATTAGTGAAAAACAATTTGAATTAAAATTGACTGCAACCATCGCTGGAGATTTCCACTTATACGCTCAAGATGCGGGAGTTGAAGGACCGGTTCCAACCAAGATTGTCTTTACACCAAATCCTCTACTAATATTGGATGGTAAAGTAACAGAGACAGGGAAAAAAATTACTAAACTTGAGCAAGCTTGGGATGGCAAGGTAAATTTTTATGAAAAGACCGTAACCTTTACACAAAAAATAAAAGGAAAGACTAAGGCAAAAACAACTATCATTGGCAAAGTTGAATTCATGGTTTGCAATGACGAAATATGCCTTCCACCCTCAGAGTATGCCTTCAAGGTTCCCATTGGACAATAAAGCTTCAA
>CAMBGO010000241.1 GCA_945866165.1 Chitinophaga pinensis
AGAAACATTCCCATTATTCGTTGAACGGATCAAAGCGGGATTTTCAGTAATCAATCCTGCCTCGCCTGAAAATGTAGATACATTTCTTCCACCAAGCGCAGCAGTAATCGGATGTTGAGGTAATTTTAAAAAATTGAGTATGGAACTTCCTCCCAATGTTTGTGCACTGATGAGTTGAATAGTGAAAAGAATAAAAAAATTAAAAAAAATTAACCACTTGTGCATATTGGAAAATTAATCAAGAAAACCCACAAATGAAAATCCCCCATGCAGATGGGGGAAATTCTTTAATCTTTAAAACAACCTATAATTGAAGAATAGCTCAAGTTTATAAATAAATTCGATTTCAAAAAGCTCAAAAACACAAATTATACAAGTGCAATATCTAGCACCTGTTGCATGGTTTTTACATAGTGAAATTTAAGCCCCTTAATAAATTCTGGATTTATTTCTTCAACATCCTTTTCATTTTGCCAACAAAGTATGATCTCTTTTAAACCCGCTCTTTGTGCAGCAAGGATCTTTTCTTTGATGCCGCCAACAGGCAATACTTGACCACGTAAAGTGATTTCACCTGTCATGGCAAGAAAAGGTTTTATACGCTTTCCAGTAAATGCAGAAGCCAAAGCAGACATCATGGTAATGCCTGCGCTGGGCCCGTCTTTGGGTACGGCACCTTCAGGTACATGAATATGGATATTTTTTTTCTTGAATACTTCTGGGTCTATTCCAGATTTTTTTGCATTTGCATGCAGGTAGGTTAAGGCTGTGCTGGCACTTTCTTTCATCACATTTCCCAAATTGCCGGTTAACTGCATATCGCCTTTCCCTTCACTTAAGCTTGTTTCAATAAAAAGTATATCCCCGCCAACGTAAGTCCAAGCCAATCCTACAGCAACACCAGGCATGTTTGCAATTTTATAGAGGTCATTGCTATAACGAGGCTTTCCTAGAAACTTAACCAAATCTACTTGGGTTACCGTTGACTTGACCTTGCCTTTCACTGCTACAATTTTAGCAAGGCTTCGCATAATGCTAGCCAACTGCCTGTCAAGTTCCCTTACTCCACTTTCTCTAGTATAGTTTTCAATGAGGAAAGTCATCACGGGTGTACTGATCTTTATATTAAAATCTGACAACCCATGTTGGTCTTTTTGTTTTGGGAGCAGGTGTTTCTGAGCGATTTTTTCTTTTTCCTCAACCGCATAACCTGTAAGGTCAATGATCTCAAGCCTGTCTCTCAAAGCAGGCTGTATGCTTTGAACATCATTTGCAGTAGCAACAAATAACACCTTACTTAAATCATATTCAAGTTCAAGATAATTATCATAAAATGTATTGTTTTGCTCAGGATCAAGCACTTCAAGAAGAGCAGATGAAGGATCGCCCCTCATATCTTTTCCGACTTTATCAATTTCATCTAATATCATCACAGGATTAGAAGACTTCACCTTTCTGATTGATTGCAAAATTCTTCCTGGCATGGCGCCAATATATGTTTTACGATGACCTCTAATTTCACTTTCATCATGTAATCCACCTAAGCTAAACCGGACATATTTTCTACCAATAGCATTGGAAATACTTTTTCCGAGAGAAGTCTTACCAATTCCAGGAGGCCCCACAAAACAAAGTATGGGACTTTTCATATCTCCTTTCAATTTCAAGACAGCTAAATATTCTAAGATTCTCTCTTTGATTTTGTCCATTCCATAATGGTCATAATCTAAAATCTTCTTCGCCTTCTTAAGATCGTAACTATCTTTTGTATATTCTTCCCATGGGAGATCAAGCATAAGATCAACATGGTTGTATACGGTAGAATAATCTGGTGTACTTGGATGCATCCGCTCAAGCTTTTCAATTTCTTTTTGGAAAAGTTCTTTAGCAGTTTGAGGCCATTTTTTTGCTTCTCCCTTTTTTTTCATCTCCTGCAACTCTCTGTCATTAGTATCGCCACCCAACTCATCCTTAATGCTCTTAAGTTGTTGTTGAAGGAAATATTCTCGTTGTTGTTTATCTAACTCAGTTTTTGTTTTTGTAGTAACCTTATTCTTTAATTCAACAAACTGAAGTTCCTTTTGTAATAACTTCAACAACATTTCAGCCCTTGTTCTAATATCATTCATCTCCAATAAATGCTGCTTCTCTAACAGGTCGCAATTGAGATTGCTTCCAACAAAATGAATAAGGAAAGCTGGATTTTCAATATTTCGGAGAATCATTGAAGCCTCGGTTGGGATATTAGGAGAAAGCTGAATGATTTGTGAAGCCAGATCCTTAATTGATGCAACGGAGGCATCAAATGGTTTATCATCATTCACTACTTCGTCTACTAACTTTTCAATCTCACCCTTGAAATAAGGTTCTTCCAAGGTGATTTTTTTCAAGTAAAACCTACGTTTACCTTGTAGTATAGCAGTAGTGCCTCCATCGGGCATTTTTATCAACTTAATGATTTTTGCTACAGTGCCAACATTAACGAGGTCGGTAATACCTGGATCTTCCGTATTGCTGTCCTTTTGAGCCAACACGCCTACCAGTTTGTCAGTTTTATATGACTCAGCAATTGCTTTAATTGATTTATCCCTACCTACAGTTATTGGAATTACAACGCCTGGGAAAAGCACTGTATTTCTGAGTGGTAGTAGCGGAAGCTCATCGGGTATTATTGAATCATCTGGTCCATCACCTTCATTTTCGTTGAAGGGAATGATTGGCATGAAATCCAATTCATCTTCCTGCTGCATAAAATTTTTAATCCTTTCCATGTATAGTTTTTACGTCAATTTGTCACTTATAGCTTTTATATTGTGAAAACAAGGTTGACGAGGCTTATAGCTCAAGTTTGATGCCAATAAAAAAGTCCCGTATTAACGGGACTTCAAAATACGGTAATTTTTTTATAGCGTAACGCCTATACCTAATTGAATCTGCTGACTTTTCCATGTTTCCTTATTTTGGACATTTAGGTTTTTAGTTCCTACAGCATAACGACCATATAGTCTGAATTTCAAAATGTTAAGCTGAGCACCGCCCACAACGGAAAGATCTCCTTTTTTAAAGGCATCAATTGCATTGTCTTTAAATGATTGGGTTTGGCTCATTAGAATTCCAAATTGTGGACCTAGTTGAAGCGTTAAAAATGGTATTGGCTTGTAGTTGAAAAGTACAGGTATATTCAAATATTGTAATTTAATTTTTGTAAGACCAGTTACAGTTTGACCGCTATATAAATCATTAAAATTATTTCCAGGTCTTAATGCAGACTCACTGAATAAAACCTCAGGTTGAATACCGTATTTTTTTGTCGCCATTAGTTCTAAAAAAACGCCTAGCTGGTAACCAAAATTAAAACCATCCTTAAATGCAGTTCCAGTAGCATCATATAGATTGGCACCACCCTTGAGGCCCAACTTGATATCTTGTGCAGTTGCAAAATTCCATAGTAATGAAAAAGAGAGTAAAAAACAGTAAAAAGTTTTCATATTGGTATATTTAGATTAACAATAAGCAAGTTTATGCTGAATAAAGCAAAAAAAAACAAATGATACTATAAAA
>CAMBGO010000242.1 GCA_945866165.1 Chitinophaga pinensis
CTTCCCACAAATAGATTTACGTAGATTTTATTTTCTGAATAACCATAAATGAAATCGCCAAGTGAAGCAATCAGTCGTGCGATATTTGATGGGCAACAGGCAGTACCAAACCATTCCTTTCTTGCATGCTTGCCATTGGAAGCCAGTGGATTTCCATAGAAAAATCTATCTCCACTCAAAGACAATCCATCTAATGCACCATTGTATAAACTTCTCTCGAGAACATCAACATACTCAGCATTGCCTGTTAGATTATTCATTCGTTGGTTCCAAAACACCATTCCAACAGAGGCACATGTTTCACAATATGCTTGCTCATTCGGCAAGTCGAAATCTTTTGTAAAACCTTCATTGCTTCCAGCAGAGCCAATGCCTCCGGTGATATACATGTTTCTAAAAACAACATCTTCCCATACATTGCGCATGGCTTTCATATAGCCTTGATCACCAGTATATGCTGCAACATCAGCAGTGCCTGTATATAGATACATAGCCCGCACGGCATGTCCGGTAATTTCTTTTTGTTCTTTTACAGGAACGAGATCTTGTACATAGCCTGTGTCTTTCCATTCCGTCCATGTATAGCCCCTACCCAGTCCTTTTCCACGTTCAGACAACAACCAGTCGGAAAGTTTTAGATAACGTTCATTGTGGGTAGTCTTGTAAAGTTTCACGAGAGCCAATTCAAGCTCCTGGTGTCCTGTAACCCAATCTTTTTTCCCAGGACCAAAAAGAGAATCAAAATGATCTGCCCAACGAATTGCAACATCCAAGAATTTTCTTTTTCCGGTTGCATTAAAATATGCCACTGCGGCTTCAACCATATGACCACCACAATAATCTTCATGCATACTCATATCTTGCCAGCGATTTTGCAATCCTTTTAAAATATAATAGGTATTTAAATACCCATCAGGTTGTTGCGCAGCCGCAATTTTATCAATCCATTCATCTGCTTTTTTCTCAAGTTCTTTATCCCCATTAGTCTTGATGGCATAGGCCATTGCTTCGAGTGCCTTGAACACATCAGAGTCATCGTAAAATACACCCTCATGTTGTTCGCCTTTATTTCTTGCTGCTTTTTCGAAATTTCTGATACGCCCTGTTTTTTCTTCAGTTTGATAAATACAAGCCTGCAATGTTTTTGTGGCAACTTTATCAATCTTTGGTTTCCAGAAAGCATCGTTAACAATTACATTAGAAAAACTAATGGGATTTATTTTAACGTGATTCTCTTGTGAATCTGCTTGAAAGGATAAAAACAAAGCAAACAATATCAGCAAGCTTGAGATATAAATTTTCATACTATTGAATTATATTTTTTACTGATATAGATTAATCAATGCGATGGTCATATTACTTGAAAGCCATGAGCATAAGGATCGTCATCAGGTTGAATTGAAATAATATTATGCCCAATTATTTTTGCCCAACCTTCGATTGAAGGACGAATAGAAGGCTTTCCATTCAATGTTAGCTCCTCTTCAATTCTTCCGATGAATTTACTACCAATGATACTTTCATGAATAAATTCATCGCCTTTACTCAGTTTTCCATTTGTGTACCATTGCGCCATTCTTGCACTTGTGCCTGTTCCACAAGGAGAGCGATCAATGGCCTTATCACCATAAAAAACAGCATTTCTTGCAGTAGAATTCTTGTCAATTACCGAACCACACCAAAGAATATGACTACATGAATTGATTGTTGGATTTTCGGGGTGAACGAACGTATATTTTTCATTTATATTCTTACGAAGTTGTCGGGCCCATGCGATCAATTGATCAGCGGAATGAAATTCTATTCCCTTGAAATTTTCTTGAACATCAACAATTGCATAAAAATTTCCTCCATAAGAAACATCTACAGATAATTCACCTAAGCCAGGACAATCAACCAATAGATTGGATTGATCTAAATAAGCAGGCACATTGGTAAGCCTTACAGATTCGACCTTGTTGCCATTCAATTTATAGGTAATTTCAATTAAGCCGGCTGGCGCCTCCATGCGAATTTTTCCTTCAACTTTTGGTATTACCAATCCTGATTCAATTGCAGCTGTGATAGTACCGATGGTACCATGGCCGCACATGGGAAGGCACCCGCTTGTTTCAATAAAAAGGACTGCAAAATCATTTTGAGGGTCATGAGGTGGATATAGAATTGATCCACTCATCATATCATGGCCACGAGGTTCAAACATCAACCCTTTTCTAATCCAGTCAAACTCTTTCAAAAAATGTTGCCGTTTTTCACTCATATCTTTTCCGGACAATGCTGGCCCACCTGAAACCACCAGGCGAACTGGGTTGCCACAGGTATGCGCATCTATGCATTCGAATACGTGTCCGGCCAATTTATGACCAACTTGTGTAAGCGGAAGTGATAATGCTTTTGACGTCATACTCAGTACAATTTAAACAAAATGAAATAAATGTATTGATTTCCTTAAACCAAATTCGATTTATTAAAGAAGAAGAACGAAATTAGCGGATAACATAAATACAATGGAATCATACGGTAAAATATTGTTGATAGCTATGCCCATATTTCTCCTTCTGGTGTTATTTGAAAAATGGTATGGATGGAAGCAAGGGAAAGACACGGTTCGGGTAATGGATATGATATCTAGTCTTACCTCCGGTGTTACCAATGTTACTAAGGATATACTTGGACTGAGTGTTGCGATACTTAGTTATGGTTGGCTTGTTAAAACCCTTGCCGTAACTACCATAGAGAATAAAATATCTGTATATATTGTTGCATTCATTGCACTGGATTTTTCCGGTTATTGGATACACAGGATACAACATACAACCAATGTATTTTGGAATGCCCACTTGGTTCATCATAGCAGCGAAGAGTTCAATCTAGCCTGTGCACTCAGACAAAGTATTTCAGTATTTTTCAAACTTTTCACTTTTTTTCTAATTCCTGCAGCCTTCTTAGGTGTGCCAGTAGAAGTGATTGCAATTGTTGCGCCCCTTCACTTATTCATTCAATTTTGGTACCACACCCAACATATTAACAGAATGGGTATTCTTGAACATGTCATTGTAACACCATCACACCACCGCGTTCATCATGCCATTAACCCCGAGTACATTGATAAAAATTATTCTCAGGTATTCATTATCTGGGATAAATTTTTTGGAACTTTTCAAGAAGAAAAAAAGGATATTCCTCCAGTATATGGAATCACCAGGCCTGCAGGCACATGGAATCCGATAAAAATAAATTTTCAACATTTATTTTTACTAATTAGCGATGCATGG
Source organism: Chitinophaga pinensis (assembly GCA_945866165.1). Taxonomy (GTDB): domain Bacteria; phylum Bacteroidota; class Bacteroidia; order Chitinophagales; family Chitinophagaceae; genus Pollutibacter. The sequence goes on from CAMBGO010000242.1 coordinate 3,276, forward strand.
AGAACCAATAGCGTACAGGACAAATTTCGTATCTGGTTTATGCCAACCGGTTGGAGGCCTGCAGACGTAATTGAAAAATATCCGATAAATAAAATAAACGATGTTTATGATTTTGAAAAATACGATCCAATAAGCAGCAAGCCCCTACAGGCATGGGCTTTTGCTCAGTTACTATTTTTATTATTTTTCATTTGTGTGTTTTTTTCAAATCTTGCACTGATAGGAAGTCCTGGTATTTTTTATTTTGGCGCGTTTATATTTAGCTTTATTTAT
>CAMBGO010000243.1 GCA_945866165.1 Chitinophaga pinensis
TACAGAAGCCATTCAAAAAGCATGTCAGTCTTTAGAGAACGAAGCAATTGGATTGGGCTATTATGGAAAAAGTTTGATGAAGAACGAAGAGTTGATGGAGTATATTAAGACTCCAAAATGGGATCGTATTTTCAGAATCAAAGATGCATTGATGGGCGGCTCTACGGTAAGATCTATCGCAGCAGCAACAGGTATCGACAATTGGTTCTTATACCAAATAAGAATCATCTGCGATATAGAAAAAGAAATTGCGAAGTATGAACTTGCAACTTTACCAACTGAGACATTGAAGGAAGCAAAAAAGCACGGATTTAGTGATTTACAAATTGCCAAAGTACTACAAGGCAATGTGTCTGACGACGAGGTCTATGAAAAAAGAAAAGCATTGGGTATCACCAGGGTGTACAAGATGGTGGATACTTGTGCTGCAGAGTTTGAAGCAAAGACACCTTACTTCTACTCTACTTTCGAAAACTAGGAGGACCACATTAGATTGAAATTTAAAATTCAAACTAATGAAAAGAAAAAATAATTTATTTCAAAGTATAACCTAACTAATATGAACGCAAAAGATATCCTCGTACAAAACGAAAAAGAAACAAGAGCGGGATTTGGAGATGGTATTTTAGAAATCGCTAGAGAAAATAAAAACGTCGTGGTCTTGACTGCAGACTTAGCAGGTTCTTTTAAATTAGGACCATTGATGAAAGAATTACCAGAGCGTTTCATTGAAGTAGGTATTGCAGAAGCCAATATGATTGGTATTGCAGCAGGCTTAACCATTGGTGGTAAAATCCCCTACACGACTACTTTTGCTGGATTCAGCACAGGTCGTGTGTATGATCAAATTAGACAAAGTGTTGCCTACTCAGATAAGAATGTAAAAATTTGTGCATCGCATGCAGGATTAACTTTAGGAGAAGACGGTGCAACACATCAAATATTAGAAGACATTGGTTTAATGAAAATGTTACCAGGCATGACCGTGATTGTGCCATGTGATTATAACCAAACCAAAGCTGCAACAAAAATGATTGCAGGCTACGAAGGTCCAGTTTATTTAAGATTCGGTCGACCAAAATGGCCCAACTTTACCAAAGAAGATGGCTCTGATTTTGTAATTGGTAAGGCACAAATTTTAGCAGAAGGAACAGATGTAACAATTGTGGCATGTGGACACCTTGTTTGGAAATCGATTGAAGCAGCAAAGCAATTAGAAGCAGAAGGGATCAGTGTAGAAGTGATCAACTTGCATACCATTAAACCATTTGATGAAGCAGCAATTATCAAGAGCTTAAAGAAAACAGGTTGTGTAGTCACTGCCGAAGAACATAATGTGATTGGAGGTATGGGAGATGTGGTAGCGCAAGCAGCAGCTAAACATTATCCAGTGCCTGTTGAATTCATTGGCACACAAGATACATTTGGAGAAAGTGGAACACCTACTCAGTTGTTAACTAAATACGGATTAGATGCAGTGAATATTGTTGCTGCAGCAAAGAAAGTAATGAGCCGTAAAAGCTAAAATTTGAATTTTAAAAAAATATAAATTCTAATTTTTTTGCTACTCTAATGATTTTAAAAAAACCCGAAGTATGCGTCGGGTTTTTTGGGTTTATAAAGTATTTGATAGAAATTTAAATACTTTATAAAGAACCCTCTAATGATTTTAAAAAACCCGAAGTATACTTCGGGTTTTTTGGCCTAAGGCGCTAGTCTTACTTTCACCCAATGTCCATTATCATGTAAACTGTATTGAAGGCGATCGTGTAAACGAGAGCTACGTCCTTGCCAGAATTCTATTTCTGTTGGGTGAATGATATACCCACCCCAATCCGGAGGCAAGGGGATCATACCTTCTTTAAATTTCTCTGTATTTTCTGCAACAAGGTCTTCTAAGAATGCCCTGTCAGGAATGATTCTACTTTGTGGCGAGGACCATGCACCCAATTGGCTACCAATGGGTCTGGAATGAAAATAGTCTTCGCTTTCTTCAGCACTAATTTTTTTGATCGTCCCTGTGATGCGCACTTGGCGTTCTAATTCTTTCCAGAAAAAATTCATAGCTACATGAGGATGGGCATCTACCTGCAACCCTTTTGCAGAAGCATAATTGGTAAAAAATACAAAACCTTCTGGGGTATAGCCTTTTAACAACACCACACGAGAAGCGGGTGCACCATTGGCTTTGACAGTAGACAATACAAAAGCGTTCACTTCGTCAATATTGCTTTCGATGGCATCGTTCCACCAAATAGTGAATTGATCCATTGGATGTTCCATACTGGTGGCTTCATCCAAAGAGGCTAATTGGTAGTCGCGGCGAATATCTGCAATGTCTCTATTCATAAAATAATTTTAAATCAAGATTAAAATTTATTGCTTACTAAGATTGATGGATTTAGTGGCATATAAAATATTTACAACCGAAAGTAATAATAACATGCCCACCAATTGATGCAATTGTGCCATCCATTCAAAACTTCCCCATGTTCCAGGAATGATATTTTTACTAGTCAAAACAGAAAAAATACCTAACAACACTTGAAGCAATACAAAGTATAAAGGTAGCATCTTGACCTTACTCCAAAACAAGTTCCCCTGAATTTTGCGCATTTGAGCGACCCAATAAACAACCACTGCTAATAAAATATAGGCCAAGCCACGATGCACAAAATGAATCCAAGTGGTATTATCAATTGCATTTAAAAAGAAGTTTTCCTTACCCATTAAATGTGTAGGCACCCACTCCCCATTGATGGTGGGCCAAGTGCTTGCCACATTTGCCGCTTTATGTCCTGCCATTAATGCACCATAAATGAATTGAAAAAACAATAAGCCAAGTACTACCCAAGCCCAAACACGAAAGCCTTTGAAACTTATTTGTGCTTCCATGCTTAAATGTGTTTTATGCACCGGTGTTGCTTTTAATGAAAGGGCAAACAAATACGTATAAGAAAGTAAACCCATCGCAAAAATAAAATGCAATGCCAAGCGTGTTGGTTTTACATACACCGCATCGCCTTCTAATCCACTTGCTACCATGATCCAACCAATGGCACCTTGTAACGCCCCCAATAAAAATAAAATCACCAAGGGACGAATCATTTCAGGTTTAAAATATTTTTTTAGGATGAAATAAATAAACCCAAAAGCAAACACTAAACCAATGGTTCTTGCCCATACACGGTGAAACCATTCCCAAAAAAAGATAAACTTAAAATTATCAATCGTAAAGTCAAAATTCAATAATTGAAACTGTGGCGTCGTCTTATATTTTTCAAACAACAACTGCCAAGCAGCCTGACTCATTGGAGGTAAAGTTCCAGTGACTACGTCCCATTCTGTAATAGACAAGCCACTACCAGTTAAACGCGTAATGCCCCCCAACGCAATTTGTGCAATGGTCATGGCCACGCCAAGGATCAACCAATTGGCAACAGCGCGGGATTTCTTGTCTTGTAATTCCATAGATAAATTAACTTCTAACTACTTCAATATTGTATAGGACCTAAGCAT
>CAMBGO010000244.1 GCA_945866165.1 Chitinophaga pinensis
AAAAGAGGAATCTGGTGTATCAGGATCTTTTTTTCGTAAATAAAGATAAGTTGCTATTTGTTTCAGTATGCCCATAATTGTGATATAAGATAAATATAATACAAATAAGTCTGTGATTGGTTCACTCAAACAACGAGGAGACTACAGCCACGAATATCGCTATTGTCAAGTCTTCCAACAATTTCAAACCCGCCATCAGCTGTAAATCGACCCAGGTCTTCAGTTGCTATAAAACAAATACTGTCCTTATTTGCAAGGTCAATTATATTAATAACTCCAGTTTGCTGCCTATCATTATCAGAAGTCCATATGTCAAATGGATCATCAAGTGACCTAAGTAACACTTTCATATTTGAAGGCATTTTAAATAAGCCATTTCCAAAAGAATAAGCTTGTGAAAGCAATTCAGTCATTCCATATTCAGCATGAACAGCATTGACTCCCAGTTGTTTGTTTAAAAATAAATGCAGTTCTTCTCTTGTAATCTCTTTTCGGCGTCCTTTCATTCCACCCGTTTCCAATACAATTGTGTTCTTTAAATTCATCTTATACTTTTCAGAAAAATCCAATAATGCGAAAGTCACTCCAAAAAGTACCGTAGGCTGGTTTTCATCTTCTAGTTTTGAAAGAGTTGAATAAAGGTTATCATGGTCGTTTAAAAAAAATCCACTTTGTTTATGACCGGATTGCTTAATGAAATGATCAACCATACACACTAAAGATGAGTTGTTTCGTTCCAAATAAGAGGGCAATAAGGCTAGTATACAAAAATCAGAAATCGGACCATAAAATTGATTAAAAATTGACGTTGCATTTTGAAGGTAGCTAGCAATATCTTTTACAAAATGTTTGCTGTTTACTGATGAAGTGGTTCCACTGCTTTCAAAAATAGCTTCAGCTGTGAAATTTCCACATTTCAATTCATGAATTTTGAAGAATCCAACTGGCAAAAAAGGTATTTGTTCAAGTGACGTTATTTTAGACACATCAATAGAAAGAAGTCTGATATAATCGCTATAAATTGGATTTTGAACTGCTTGTAACCGGAAAAGACGCAATGACTCCTCTAAAAAAAGAGTTTTATCATCAAGGGTTAAATCTTCTTTAAAATCGTGACCTTCAAATAGGTTTTTCAAGTTGAATCGGTTAATTTTGAGCAGATCACAAAGTTACATGACAAAAACTTTTTCTTATATTTTTTTAATTCTGCTGGGGCTGGGGTGCACCAAGGATACTTTTCAGTCAAAACCCCAACTCAGGATTAACAGCCTCAGTTCTACAGTTATTCCCGCTGGAAGTGATCTGCAAATTAGCATGCGCTTAACGGACAAAGAAGGAGATTTTGTAGATACAATATGGCTAAAAAAAACAACTACCCGTTGTGCGTCCAGTAACTTTATAGATTCATTTCTTTACCGCATACCAACTGAAACTCCTAGGACTAAAAATTTTGATGGAGAAATACTTGTCACCTTTACCTATGCTGTTGAGTTACAACCAAGATGCAACAAGCCAGACACTGCCGTCTTTAGCTTCTGGATGAAAGACTCCAAAGGAAATAGAAGCGATACTGCTAAAACGCAGTCTATCATAATAAAAAATTAGCATTCACATTTTAATACCCCAAGCAGATGGCTAAGAGTACCAGTGCGAAATCAAAAAAGAATCTAACTGAGAAGTCATATTCATTCTTAAAGCAATATATAAATACCCCTTCACCAACCGGGTTTGAATCAGGTGGACAAAAATTGTGGATTGAATACCTTAGGCCGCATGTTCATGAAATTTTCACTGATGCATATGGCTCAGCAGCAGGTGTCATAAATCCAAACGAAAAATTCAAGGTAGTGATTGAAGCGCATGCAGATGAAATAAGTTGGTTTGTAAACTATATATCCACTGATGGACTTATTTACCTTAAACGCAATGGAGGTGTTGATCATCAAATTGCACCAAGTAAACGTGTTTTCATACATGGAAAGAAAGGCATGGTGAAGGCTGTTTTTGGATGGCCGGCAATCCACACCCGCATGGGAGGAAATGATAGAAAAGAACCGCAACCAAATCTTGAAAACCTATTCCTTGATTGTGGTGCAAAAAATAAAAAGGAAGTTGAACAATTGGGAATTCATATAGGAGCAGTAGCAACATACGAAGATGGGTATGATGAACTTGCATATGATTACATAATTGGAAGGGCCATGGACAATCGAATTGGTGGTTTTATGATTGCAGAAGTAGCTAGGTTAATTAAGCAAAACAAAAATAAATTACCATATAGCCTCTATATAGTAAATGCTGTTCAGGAAGAAATCGGGCTTAGGGGCGCTGAAATGATTGCGCGCAGAATAAAGCCTGATGTAGCAATCATTACTGACGTAACACATGATACCACAACGCCTATGGTTAATAAGATTATTGAAGGCGACATCGCATGTGGTAGAGGCCCTTCATTAACCTTTGGTCCTGCAGTACATAACAAACTATTGAGTGTTGTTGAGAAAGTGGCAGAAAAAAAGAAGATCCCAGTTCAAATGAAAACGGTAAGTAGAAGCACAGGAACAGATACTGATTCGTTTGCTTATGCAAATGAAGGCTGTCCTTCAGTATTGATTTCAATTCCATTACGCTATATGCATACGACAGTCGAAATGTTGCACAAGGATGACGTAGAAAATACAATCAAACTCATGTACGAAACATTGCTTGAAATCAGTCCTAAAACGAATTTGAGCTACTTCTAGTTGATGTTTTTTGATAGTCGGTAAGTAATACCTACCTGGTTGTATGCGATGGATGTTTGGTAGTGTGCTCTGCTAAAATAAAAATCTAACTTCAACAGTTTTAGATTCAACCCATACCCAATGCCAGTAAGTCCATTGGAAAGTGATGGCAATCTCAACTCCATACTTCTCAAAAAGTTATACCCCCCCATCAATACCAATTTTTCTCCTATTAATATTTCAGTTCCAACAACAAAATGACTGAAAAATTTACGTAAAAACCGACTTTCTTTATTTTGACCAAAGTTCGCTGAACTAAATGTTGTGTCATTGTAAAGAAGATCAAATTGATGAATTCGTTGTGCAGTCACTGAAAAACGCAATGGAGATTTTTCTAACTGTTTACTCAGCCCAATCACCATATCAAAAGGGAGGTCTTCTCCCACGCCAGCATATGTCTTTAATTGTGTCCCCATATTTTTAGCGGAAAATCCAAATTGAACTTTTTTTTCTTTGTCGAAGTAAGCAAGTCCTACATCAGCAACCAATGCGCTGCTTCTGAATACTCCATAACTAGAATGAATAAATTTAATAGATGTGCCATAGTTCCATTTTGAACCATAGCTTCTCGATGCAGTTATTTGGACATATTGATCATATGGATTGAACGCACCAAGTAGATTACCCGATGCATCGGTTTGGTCAGTATTACCATATTGAATATGCCCGATGGTGAGTCCGACATTTGTATTGATTTTTTTATAGTCATAAATACCTGTT
>CAMBGO010000245.1 GCA_945866165.1 Chitinophaga pinensis
TCATTTAGCTGGATTATTAGCCGAAACAAAAGATAAAACAATTGTTTCCATCATGCATGCCAATAATGAAATTGGAAACATGATTGATATGAAAGCTGTAGGACAACTTTGTAAACAATATCAGGCTTATTTTCATAGTGATACTGTTCAAACAGTGGGACATTTCCCATTTGAGTTAAGTCAACTCCCAGTTGATTTTATTACAGGAGCTGGACATAAATTTCATGGACCTAAGGGCGTTGGTATTTTATATATCAACGAAAATATAAAAATTAGTCCCATGGTACATGGCGGCTCTCAAGAGCGCAATATGCGTGCAGGTACAGAAAATTTATACGGGATTGTTGGTTTTGCGAAAGCACTTGAATTGGCTACCGAAAAATACCAAGAAGACCGTGCATATATCCAATCTTTGAAACAGTATTTACATGATCAACTGATTGCAAAAATTCCTAGTGTGCATTTTAATGGAGATCCATTCGGAAATAGTTTATATAATTTATTAAGTGTCAACTTTCCAAAAAATGAAAAGACCGAGATGATCTTGTTTAATTTAGACATGCATCATATTTGTGCCAGTGGAGGAAGTGCTTGTTCAAGTGGCGCCCAACAAGGTTCACATGTCATTAATGCACTTAACAAAGGCTCCGAGATGGTCACTGTTCGTTTTTCTTTCTCAAAACACAATACAAAGGCCGAAATTGACCAAGTTGTGACAGCCTTATTAACAATGCTAAACTAATTTATTTAAGGACTTTAAATAGCAACCAGATTTAGAATAAATAAATTCAACTAAATCAATAATGATTTAAAAAAAAGGCGCTTCAAACGAAGCGCCTTTTTTAGTAGCTCTATTTAAATTAAGGCTGAACTACAGGAGCACCCTTTTCTAAATTTTCAATCACACTGATCAATTGATAACAAGTTAAAATATCTTGAATAAATGAAGCTTGTTTATTGTTAAATTCAGTGGCTTTGTTTTGGTATGCATTCTCTGCATTTTGCATAAACTGCGATTCTGACATTGGCGTACCCAAAGATTTATAATAAGCCAATTGTTGTTTTAAATCCTTCACAACAGCTGCACCAACTCTTTTACCTAATTCAGTATCCCCTGCAGCATAAGCAGCCTGTAAATATAAATAAGAGAAGTAATTATGTTGATTGCCTCTATTAGATGACATTCCATAAGGGAAATTTTTAGTACTAATCTCCTTGTCTAACTTTCTTAATACTTGAACCGCGCTGTCTTTTTTACCCACTGCAACTAAAGCTTGTGCAATCTGAGCTACATTCAATCTCAATGAATTCAAATGTCTTCTGTTTTCTTCGTCATAGTAAACATTAGGCTTACTTGAATTTTTGAAATCAAATTTAGTCATTGTGTTTTTGAACGCTGCGTCCGTATCCACAGATGCCCCTTTTACAGGAACCAATTGATACGCTAATCCAGTTTGACGTACATATTGATCCAGTCCTAAGTCTTTTAACTCCTGTGTAGATGTAAAGCAAATTGGGCGCTTAAACTGTGTCGTCGCAATGATTGCATAAATAGCCAACTCATTTTTGATCATGTATTGTCTATTTGGATTGAAATCAATCAACATCTCAGACTCAATATTATCTGTTGGCTTAACAATACCAGAAGCCAATGCAAATTCCTTATTGATAGGTAATTTGAATTTATGTGTTGGGAAGATATTCACTGGGCCTTCCTGCGTTGAAGCTTGGTATTTACCAGTTTGATCTCCAACTACATACCTTAAGATTGAATCTAAATTATGGTAAGTTGTTTCACCAAATTCTGGAAGTGGATTATAATAAGCCACATTTAATTTATTGCCAGCAACTTGTTCTTCTGTAAAAATCACATCAAATTGATCGCTCTTGTTTACTTTATACCTTAATTCACGCATGTACCAATCTGATCCAAGTAAACTATTCACTACCACACGCACGTCTGGTCTGATACCTTCTACTTCTTGTGCATACCATAATGGATAAGTATCATTGTCGCCGAATGAAAATAAGATGGCATTTGGAGGACAGCTTTCTAAATACGCTCTTGCCATGTCACGAGCCAATGTCTTTTGGCCACGATCATGGTCATCCCACTCCTGCTGCGCCATCAATGTTGGCACTGCCAATAAACATACTATTGTTGCAACAGTAGTTGCAATATTTTTATGGATGACTTTACTTAGCCATTCTGCCACTTGCAAAACGCCTAATCCAATCCATATTGCAAATGCATAGAAAGAGCCTACATAAGCATAATCACGTTCACGTGGTTGCAAGGTCACTTGGTTCAAATAAATCACAATCGCTAATCCAGTGAAGAAAAACAACAAGCCTGTCACCACGAAATCTTTTTTATTCTGTTGATATTGATACAATAACCCCATGATGCCTAAGAAAAATGGCAGCATAAACAAATTATTATTCGCCTTATTGTCTTTATTAATACTATCTGGTAATTTAGATTGTTCTCCAAAGAAGAAATTATCTACAAAAGAGATACCTGTCTTAAAATTACCATCACGTACATTGCCAAATCCTTGTAAATCGTTTTGCTTACCAGCGAAATTCCATAGAAAATAACGCAGGTACATAAAGCCAAATTGATAATTCGTAAAGTACTTGATATTATCTCTTAATGTTGGTACATCACCTTCTTGCACTCCAGCAAATGCACGGTAACTATCTAACTGTCCGCGATCGTTGTCTCCATCCCACATTCTTGGAAACAAATGCGCCGAAGGTGCGGATCCCCAATCTCTTTTAATATTCTTTCCTGAGAACTCATAATTAGTTGGTGTTTTTACATACTGATCACTGCCTTCCACTGTTTCTGCTTTGTCAACAAAATCAGGACCATATAAAATAGGCCAATCTCCATACTGCTCTCTTCCTAAATAACCCACTAAGGTAACCGGATTGTCTACATTGTACATGTCCACAGAAGGGTCTGCATTAGAACGAATCATGGTTGTTAAATAGGTTGAATACCCAATTAAAACAAATACAGTTGACCATATACCTAACTTTAAAAAATAGAATCCTTTTTTATTGGCATATCGAATGCCAACCACAAATAAAGCGGTTAGCAATACAAAGAAAGTGATGAAGCCACTATAAAAAGGCAATCCAAAACTATTTACAAATTGAATATCAAATGCTGCTGCCCACTTGATGGTATATTGAATTAAAAATACCTGTACCAATCCTGTAATAATGACACCCACTATAAACGCAAATAAAGCCCCTTTGAAACTTGGCTTATACAATCTAAAATAATACACCATTACAATTGCAGGAATCGTCAAAAGGTTCAATAAATGGACACCAATTGAAATACCCATGATGTAGAAAATGAAAATAATCCACTTGTCTGCACCTGGCTGATCTGCTTTGTCCTCCCACTTTAAAATCGCCCAAAATACCAATGCAGTAAAGAATGAACTCAATGCATACACTTCACCTTCCACAGCACTAT
>CAMBGO010000246.1 GCA_945866165.1 Chitinophaga pinensis
GCCTTTTTTGTTGCTTCAGATTCAATACTGGCGATCAATAAATTTAAAACCCATTTTGAGTACAGTGGTATATTGATCATGACCACCTATATCATAGCACAGCTATTTATTGTTATGGGTGCTATTAGGTACAGAACAACTGAATAAGAAAAGGTCCTGTGAAAACACAGGACCTTTATCAGTATGAAAACATTCAATTCTAATAATCCATGCCACCCATTCCTGGCGCACCATGCTGGTGAACTGCCTCTTCTTTCTTTGGCTTATCAGCGATAACACACTCAGTTGTTAATAGCATTCCTGCAATTGAAGCTGCATTTTCAAGTGCAACACGTGTTACCTTAGTAGGATCGATAACCCCAGCAGTCAACAATTTCTCATAAACATCCGTGCGTGCATTATATCCATAATCAGCCTTGCCTTCACGAACTTTTTGAACAACAATAGAACCTTCCACACCTGCGTTTGAAACGATGGTGCGAAGAGGTGCTTCAAGTGCACGTCTTACTATAGCGATTCCCGTTGTTTCATCTTCATTCAACCCTTTTTTCTTTTCAAGAGCATCAATTGCCCTGATGAATGCAATTCCACCACCTGGTACAATTCCTTCTTCAACAGCGGCACGTGTTGCATGCAATGCATCGTCGACCCTGTCTTTCTTTTCCTTCATTTCAACCTCTGTAGCAGCACCAACATTCAAGACAGCAACACCACCACTAAGTTTAGCAAGGCGCTCTTGAAGCTTTTCTTTATCGTATTCAGATGTAGTTGCCTCAATCTGAGATTTAATTTGACCAATACGCGCATTGATATCATCCTTCTTCCCTTTACCACCAACAATGATTGTATTATCCTTATCGATTGTAATTCTTTCTGCGCGTCCAAGGTATGTCAAGTCAGCATTCTCAAGTTTGAAACCTTGATCTTCACTGATAACAATACCCTTCGTTAAAATCGCTATATCCTGCAACATTTCTTTTCTCCTATCGCCGAAGCCCGGAGCCTTCACTGCTGCAACTTTCAAGGTTCCACGTAGTTTGTTCACTACCAATGTTGCCATTGCTTCACCTTCAAGGTCTTCTGCAATGATTACCAATGGAGCACCTTGCTGAGCTACTTTTTCAAGGATATGAAGAATATCTTTCATAGCAGATATCTTCTTATCGTAAATCAGAATAAATGGACTCTGTAATTCACACTCCATCTTGTCTGAATTGGTAACAAAATATGGAGAGATATATCCCCTATCAAACTGCATACCTTCTACAATTTCAATGGTAGTTTCAGTTCCACGAGCTTCTTCAACTGTAATAACACCATCTTTCCCAACTTTCTGCATTGCTTCAGCAATTAACTTTCCAATTTCATTATCATTGTTTGCAGAAATACTTGCAACCTGTTGGATTTTTTTGATATCGTTTCCAACAGCTTGTGATTGTGTGCGAAGATTTGCGATGATTATATCTACGGCTTTGTCAATACCCCTTTTAATATCCATCGGGTTTGCGCCAGCTGCAACGTTTTTAAGTCCTTCAGTAATAATTGCCTGTGCTAAAACAGTTGCTGTTGTTGTACCATCTCCAGCTACATCAGCAGTTTTTGAAGCTACTTCTTTAACCATTTGGGCACCCATATTTTCGATAGGATCTTCCAATTCTATTTCCTTGGCTACAGTTACACCATCTTTTGTAACAGAAGGTGCGCCAAATTTTTTCTCGATAACTACATTACGACCTTTAGGACCTAATGTTACTTTAACCGCATTTGCAAGGGTATCAACACCCTTTTTCATTTTGTTGCGGGCTTCCAGGTTGAAAAATATTTGTTTTGACATGATTTTCTTTTTTTATTGGTTGAAGGCTATTAAACAATTGCAAGAATATCAGATTCTCTCATAATGAGATAATCATGACCTTCCACACTAATTTCTGTCCCAGAATATTTGCCATACATAACCGTATCACCGTTTTTAACAGTCATTGGTTCGTCTTTCTTACCGGGACCCGCTGCTACCACAGTCCCTTTTTGTGGTTTTTCTTTTGCCGTATCTGGAATAATGATTCCACCCGCTGTTTTTTCTTCAGCAGGAGCTGGTTTCACGATTACCCTGTCGTGCAATGGGGTAATGCTTAACTTCTTAGCCATAGCTTTTGGTTTTTGATTGTTTGTTAAAAAATATTTTTCATATCACATCAGTTGAAGATATACCTCTTACTGTGATATACAATAACTTAACACAATTTATACCAACATAAATAACTTGCAATATTGTCAGCATAAATGCGCTAAATGTGCTGATTTTCATTGTTTTGTCATGGTAAAAACCCAAATGATATGCCAATTTTTCACTTGCGCATCAAAATCAATGAAATAGTAAGACAAACCTTTATATTTGCGCCTCACTTAAGTTCTTTATAATGGTCAGTCGCAGAAATATCCGTGTGAAAGTGGTACAAGCTCTATATGCAGTTGAATCCGATGAAGGCAACATTTCAGCTGACAAGGCCTTGGTTATGCTAAAAAAGTACCTCGACCAAACCTCTGACCTTTTTCTGTTCCTCGTATTCCTCATTACAGAAGTGGCTAACTATGCTTTAATTGATGCCAAAAACAAGGCATCAAAACACCTTCCCACTCAATCAGATCTAGATACCAATACCAAAATTGTTGAGAATACAATTTTATTGTCAATTATTGACATCAAGGGATTCCGGTCCGAAGTTAAAGAAAGAGGTATTTCAAAGTATATAGATGAAGAAATCGTAAAGAAGATTTACATTAATCTCACTGAAACAGAACTGTATAAAGAATACATCAGCAATGAGAAATTCGATAAAAAGGAAGATAAAAATATAATGTCGTTCATTTTCACAGACCTAATCATGGCTGATGAAAACGTAACAGAATACATTGAAGACCAATTCGTTCATTGGGACGATGATGCTGAAATGATCTACCAGATGATGCTGAATTTTTTCAACAAACCAACCTCATATAACCTTGAACAACTTATAGGGGAAGAAAAAAAAGAATACGCTATCAATTTGCTCAAAACAGCCATTGAAAAACGTTCCTTTACATTGGACATGATCACACCCAAGCTAAAAAATTGGGATGCTGATCGGATTGCAGTACTTGATATGATCATACTTAGGTTGGGTGTATGCGAAATGTTGTTTTTTGAAACCATCCCAGCAAAAGTTACAATCAATGAATACATTGATATTGCCAAAAGCTATAGCACCAACCAAAGTGGTCACTTTGTAAACGGTATACTTGATAACATTCACAAGGAGCTGGCCTCAGACGGTAGGCTCAAAAAAATAGATTTCAAAAAAAATTAATTGATAAAAACGAAGTTTAAATTGCATTAAATTAAACTTAACTTAGCGTAGTTATATTCCAAATAAATAAACCAAAAATGATGAGCTCAATTTTATTACAAGCAGGTGGCAGTGCAGGAACAATGCAACTTGTGTTACTAGGAGGTA
>CAMBGO010000247.1 GCA_945866165.1 Chitinophaga pinensis
AGGTCTTGATGCTCCCCTATTTTCAAACAGTTTTTTGCAAGTTCTTGAAAGGAAACCTTTGCCAATTCGAGCTTCGTTAAAACAGTTTTTTCAAAACCAGGTCTCAGCCTAATAAAAAATGGAGGCTTCTCAAGAAATGAAATGGAGAAGGATGAATCATCCAATCCAATACTCTTTGGAGCACTGAAAGGAAAAATATGACTTGAATTGAAAGATGGGAAAAGTGATTTTATAAAATCTAATTTCACTAGAATTGATTTTTCAATTTGAGAAACCCATTCTGGAAATACTGATTGTAGATAACCATTATCAATTTGATGTGTAAGGAAATAACCAATAGTAAGTTGGTCGCTCAAATTGTATTCACTGGCTGATTGCCCTATTCGGAAGTAACCATAACAAAGATCCGCAATTATTTTTCTGTCTCTTGACCCGTACTTAGTATGTTGTCTGAAAAAAGATTTTAGGAATTGTGTTAATGGTACTCTGCTATCATAATTCTCAAGAATCGATGAAGCTGTATTTCTGTAAGAAAAGTATCGAGCATTCAACGATGCCATAAGAAAAAATAAAAATTTATTATCTATAGCTCAAGCAATGCTTTGACAGGATCTTTTCCAAAAAGCAACAAGGATGGATTTTCAAGAAGTTCCTTTACACGAACAAGGAATCCAACACTTTCCTTGCCGTCAATGATTCGGTGGTCATAGCTCAATGCCAAATACATCATTGGCCTTGCAACAACCTGTCCGTTTACCACCACAGCACGCTCCTCGATTTTATGCATGCCGAGTATCGCTGACTGGGGAATATTTATAATTGGTGTGCTCATAAGGGAACCAAAAACACCACCGTTGGTAATGGTAAATGTTCCGCCCTGCATTTCTTCCATTGTTAATTTATTGTCTCGTGCTTTAACGGCAAGTTCAACAACCTTTTTTTCAATCTCAGCCATAGAGAGGCTTTCCGCATTTCTTATAACTGGAACAACCAATCCTTTTGGAGCTGAAACTGCTATTGAGACATCACAATAGTCATGATAAATCAATTCATCATTATTGAAATAAGCATTTACTGCTGGCCATTCCTGAAGTGCATAGGCGCATGCCTTTGTAAAGAAACTCATGAAGCCAAGGTTCACACTGTGGGTCTCTTTGAATTTATCTTTGAACTGAGAACGTATCTCCATTATTTTACTCATGTCTACTTCATTGAACGTAGTGAGCATGGCAGTGGTATTTTTTGCTTCTACCAACCTGCGGGAAATTGTTTTGCGCAATTGACTTAGCTTAACTGCTTTCTCTTCACGACTGTAAAGAACCGTACCAGTTTTGCGGCCAGGTTGAGCAAGCGCTTCCATAACATCTTGCTTCATTATTTTACCTCCGCTACCGGTTGCAGAAATAGATTTAGTATCAACTTGCTTATCAGCAATGATTGCTGCAGCAACCGGAGTGGCTTTAACATCGGTCTTAGAAGTTGCTTTTGTTTCCGCCATTGGTTGCGCAACAGCCTTTTCTTCCTTAACAGGAGCCACAGCACTAGCAGGCTTTGTAGCCTTGTCATCAATTGTACATACAACGTCGCCAATGGACAATGTATCACCTTCCTTTGCGATTATTTTAAGTATCCCCGCTTGTTCAGCGTTGATTTCAAATGTTGCTTTTTCACTTTCAAGCTCTGCTAGAACCTCATCTCGCTCAACCCATTGACCATCAGCTTTAACCCATTTTGCAAGGCTAACTTCGTTGATTGATTCACCTACAGTTGGAACTTTTATTTCTATCATACACTGAGTTTGAAAATTTCTTTAAAATTTATAGTTGAAATGCACTTTTAATAATATCCTCTTGTTCTTTAGCATGAACCTTACTGAATCCTGTTGCAGTTGCAGCACTTGCTGTTCTACTGATGATATCAAAACCAAATGTTACAAGGTTCATACGAAGAAATGAAGCAGCGCCCATATTTAATGGTTCTTCTTGAACCCAAACCCATTTGGCATTGGAATAACGTTTTGCCAAAGCTTGAAGTTGTGTCTCGGGTAATGGATAAATTTGTTCAAGTCTTACAACTGCAACATTAGTAACCTTATTTTTTTCCTTGAATTCATTGAGATCGAAATAAATCTTGCCTGTGCACAAAAGAACTCTTTTAATCTTCTTTGGATCAGCTGATGCATCGTCGATCAACTCTTCGAAACTTCCTTTTAAAAATGATTGCTTTTCAGAATAAGCACCAATATGACGAAGATTGGCCTTGGGTGAAAAATTGATGAGTGGTTTTCTAAATGACCAAGCAAGCTGACGTCTCAACAGATGAAATAAATTTGATGCAGTTGTAACATTGGTGATTACCATATTCAATTCTGCACACATTTGTAAGTAGCGCTCCATTCTTGCGCTGCTATGCTCTGGACCTTGCCCTTCATATCCATGTGGTAATAGCATCACAATTCCATTCATTCTATTCCACTTTTGTTCTGCACTTGATATAAACTGATCGATCATTGTTTGAGCACCATTTGAAAAATCTCCAAACTGGGCCTCCCATAAAACCAATGCATTGGGATTCGCCATGCCATATCCATATTCAAAACCAAGCACTCCATATTCACTGAGCAACGAATTGAAAATTCTAAACTTTCCAGTAGATCCTTTTACATTCTCAACCCTATTAAATTGCTCATCAGTATTTTCGTCTACCAATATTGAATGGCGGTGACTAAATGTTCCGCGCTTTACATCCTGACCACTCATCCTTACGTCTTTACCATCATGAATAATACTTGCATAAGCAAGTAACTCAGCTGTGGCCCAATCAACCTTCCCTTCCTTTTCAAGCAATGTCTTCTTGTCTTGGATTAGCTTCTCTATTTTCTTAAGTGGCTTAAACCCACTTGGGATTTCCATGAGTGAATCAAACAACAACTTAAATGTTTCTTCCTCAATTGATGTATCAGGAGATTTTTCAAAATCTTTTACAGTTGCTTTTTTCATTGTTCTCCAAACCAGCTCAGGTGCCTGATATTGGTATGGCAATGGATGCTGTTTAACCTCATCTAATCTTTCCTGAAGATCAGACCAGAATTTCTTTTCCATATCTGTTGCGAGAGACCTTATTTCCTCTTTATCATCTTGCTGCAACTGGCTCAGGTATATTTCCCTTGGGTTTGCATGCTTTTCAATAATAGAATACAGATGAGGTTGTGTAAACTTAGGGTCATCTCCCTCATTATGCCCATGTCTTCTGTAGCAGACCATATCAATGAAGACATCACTCTTAAATTGTTGTCTATAGCGTGTTGCAATCTCCATGCACTTTACCACTGCTTCAGGATCATCTCCATTCACATGCATTACAGGAGCCTGAACCATTGCTGCTAAGGAAGTACAATAATCAGCAGTTCTTGCATCTTCGAAGTTCGTAGTGAATCCGATCTGGTTGTTGATCACAAAATGAATGGTGC
>CAMBGO010000248.1 GCA_945866165.1 Chitinophaga pinensis
GTTAATACCTCAAATGGTAATGAATTATTAAAACCAAGGTTGTCGTTTTCGCAAATTGTATTGATGAGCTTTGGGTTCCTAGGAATTCAATTTGGATTTGCATTGCAAAACGGCAATACAAGTAGAATACTCCGTTCATTTGGTGCGGATGTAGATCAGCTTCCGATGTTTTGGATTGTTGCACCGCTTGTTGGTATGATTGTTCAGCCAATTATTGGACACTATAGTGATCGCACATGGAATCGCTTGGGTAGGAGAAAGCCATTCTTTCTTGTTGGTGCCATTTTATCAAGTATTGCTTTAATGATTTTACCTAATTCCGGAAATTTTACATCAATCTTACCGGCTCTCTGGATTGGCGCTGGAATGGTTATGATTATGGATGCATCTTTCAATGTATCTATGGAACCTTTCAGGGCTCTTGTTGCCGATAATCTTCCCAATAGCCAACGTACTAGCGGGTTTAGTATACAAACATTTCTTATTGGATTAGGTGCTGTGGCGGGTTCTGCTTTACCAGAATTCCTAGCGAAGAATGGGTTTAGCATGGTGACAGTTGAAAATGGAGTAGCCGACAACATAAAATATTCATTTTATATTGGAGCTGTAGTTTTTCTTGTTGCAATACTGATAACTGTATTTTTTTCAAAAGAATACCCACCTGCAGAGTATGAAAAATACCATGGCAAAGCAGAAGTATCAAGTCCCTCAGGCCTAAGTCAAATTTTTAGTGATTTCAAAAATATGCCACGGACTATGAAGCAACTTGGTCTTGTGCAATTTTTTAGTTGGTTTGCTTTATTTAGCATGTGGGTTTTCACAACAGATGCTGTTGCGACACATGTTTATGGACTTTCTGGGGATTATACTAAGTCAATGGAATATAATGAAGCAGGTAATAAGGTTGGAACTGCTTTTGGTGTATATAATTTTGTGGCCATGATTTTTGCTTTGATATTGCCTTTTTTGGCAAAATTTGTGGGAAGAAAGCTAACACATTCAATCTCTCTTTTTGCTGGCGGTATTGGCTTAATATCAATTTACTTTATTAAGGATGCTAGCATGTTGAATTTTTCAATGATTGGGGTTGGTATTGCATGGGCATCTATTTTAGCTATGCCCTATGTGATACTTTCTGGATCCATCCCCGCTGGGAAACTAGGCATATACATGGGTATATTTAATTTTTTCATTACACTGCCACAAATAATAAATGGTTTTATTGGAGGGTGGATTGTAAAGAATCTATATGGTGGGCAGCCGATTTATGCAATTGTACTTGCTGGTATTCTTATGATTTGCGCAGCAGTAAGTGTGGTGTATGTCTATGACCCAGGATCAAAAAAATAACCAAGATAATTTTTACTCATTTTATTTCTATGAAGAAATTTCTATTTTATTTAATCTTAATTGTTTCAAGTAAAGCAAATTCACAAACAAATGTTTATCCTACACATTGGTGGGTAGGTATGAAAAATTCTTCCTTGCAGATTATGATTCATAATGAATCAAACTTAGGAAAGCAGGTGACAATTGATGGGAAAGGAGTTACAATCGTAAAAGTATACCAGCCAGAAAATAAACATTACTTATTCATTGATGTAAAGATATCAAGACTGGCTACACCAGGTTTTTATACATTTAGTTTTTCAAGTGGTGAAAAAATAAAATATGAGCTAAAGGCAAGAGTGAACAAAACTGCATTAAAATTTAATCAAGGCGTTAACGCAAGCGATCTTATTTATTTAATGATGCCAGATCGTTTCTCAAATGGCAATCCTTCTAATGATCAATTTGAAGACCTTCGTGACAAAGATTCAGACCGAAGTAATCCTTATGTTAGACATGGTGGCGATTTAGAAGGCATAACAAATAAGTTAGATTATTTAAATGATATTGGTGCTACTGCTTTATGGTTAACACCCGTATTGGAAAATAATACTCCTAAAATGCAGGAGGGACCTTATATCATGAGTGGTTACCATGGCTATTGGATTACAGATCATTATAAAATTGATAAACGATTAGGTGGAATAGAAGCCTATAAAAAAATGATTTCATTGGCTCACAATAAGGGTATAAAAATTATTCAAGATGCCGTGTATAATCATGTAAGTATTTATCATCATACAGTTTTGGATTTACCAATGAAGGACTGGCTAAATCAGTGGCCTACTTATCAAGGAACACATCATCGGGAAGAAGTGTTTATGGATCCATATGCAGCAAAGAGTGAAAAGAAAATTATGACGGAAGGTTGGTTTGTGCCTCACTTAGCTGATCTTAACCTTGCTAATCAATATTGTGCAAATTTTATCCTCCAAAATACAGTATGGATAACGGAAGAATATGGAGTAGATGGATGGAGGGTTGATACGTATAAATATTGTGATGAAAATTTCTTAAATAGGGTTAATGATAGATTATATGAGGAGTTTCCTACACTTACTATGTTCGGAGAAGCTGTTGCAAATAGTGTTCCTGCAAGCGCATATTTTGCTAATAATAATTTAGTTGTTCCATTCAAACACAATGCACAAGGGATTATAGATTTCCCACTCAACAGTGCCATACTCAATTCCTTAAATCAACGATTTGGTTGGACTGAAGGTGTTACCAAAATATATATGACTTTATCACAGGATTTCCTTTACAAAGATCCTATGCGTAATTCAATTTTTCTTGACAACCATGATGGCAACCGTTTCTTTTCAATGGTTGGTGAAGATGTAAGGAAATACAAAATGGGCTTGGGACTCTTATTAACATTAAGGGGAATTCCCCAGGTTTATTATGGCATGGAAAACCTGACTAAGAATTTCATGGATCCAAACGATGCTGCTGTTAGAAAAGACTTTCCGGGTGGCTGGAACAATGACACATTGAATAAATTTAATCCCGAAAACCTAAATTCAAAAGAAAGAGAAGCTTTCGATTATTTCAAAAAAATGGCCAATTTCAGAAAGTCGAGTTTGGCTATTGGTAAGGGAACATTAAAGCAATTCATACCACAAAATGGAGTTTATGTTTATTTCAGAATCCATAAAGAACAAGTTTTAATGTGTGTACTAAATACCAATGATACCGATACAGATCTTAAGCTTGATCGTTTTGCAGAAGTATTAAATGGAGTTTCCTTTTTAGATGATGTATTGAATATTAAAAAAGTACAAGTAGCTTCTTCTATTAACATACCTTCAATGTCCTTTCAGTTATACGAACTTAAAAATAAATAATACTTCATGCCCAACTCCTCAGATGATGATTTGTTGAAGAGAAACGATTTGCCATATGAAGCTGTTCATTTTATTGATTCAACAAAGTCAGTTTGGAATTTTTCATTGTTCAATGAGGCGGATATCAAAAATTTTCAAGCTGGAACATTATATAATGCGTATACTTTTTTTGGAAATAAGCAAATAGAAGTAT
>CAMBGO010000249.1 GCA_945866165.1 Chitinophaga pinensis
TTGGCATAGAAAAACGGGGAACAACGCTTACGGTTCTTTGAGAAGTCCGTTTTAAATTCCACTGTCTAGTCAACTTTTTGGATTAAACCATCATCCAAAAAGCTACCTTTGTAGTCCTAAAACAAGGTAGACGTAATGGAAGTTTCTAAGAATTTTGATTTTACTGCTGCAGAGGCTAAGTGGTATCGTCATTGGCTACAGAATAAGTATTTTGAGAGTACACCTGATGAGCGCGAACCCTATACTGTTGTAATTCCTCCTCCCAATGTTACAGGAATTCTGCACATGGGACATTGTCTTAATAATACTATTCAAGATATTCTAGTTCGCCGCGCCAGAATGATGGGTAAAAATGCTTGTTGGGTGCCCGGCACCGATCATGCCTCCATTGCAACGGAAGCAAAAGTTGTTCAGATGTTACGTGAAAGAGGTATACAAAAAGCAAGTCTTTCGCGTGATGAATTTCTGCAATACGCTTGGGAATGGAAGGAGAAATACGGCGGTATTATTTTGCAGCAATTGAAAAAACTTGGTTGTTCTTTGGATTGGAATAGAACTTCCTTTACAATGGATCCGGATTATTATAAATCTGTGATCTATGTATTTAACGACTTGTATTCAAAAGGATACATATACCGTGGAAAAAGAATGATCAACTGGGATCCACGTGCTAAAACAGCGCTCAGTGATGAAGAGGTTATTTTTAAGGAGGTTCAAGGCAAACTTTATTTTCTTCGATATCAATTGGAAGATTCAAATGGAACGTTGATTCCCCTTGAACAGGAAAGTATCACCATCGCCACAGTAAGGCCCGAAACTATTCTTGGTGATGCAGCTATTGCGGTTAATCCTGATGACGAACGTTATAAACACCTTATAGGATGTCATGCAATCGTGCCTTTAATAAACAGAAGAATTCCAATTATTGCGGATGATTATGTTGCAACCGATTTTGGATCTGGCGCATTGAAGATTACGCCTGCACACGATATGAACGACAATCAGATTGGCAAGAAGCATAATCTGGATGTTTTTGATGTTCTCAATGAAGATGGCACCATGAGTTTAGATGCGCAGTTGTACGTTGGAATGGATCGATTTGATGCAAGAAAAGAAATTGTTGTTGCTTTGAAAGATGCTGGTCATGTTGTCAAAATAGAAGATTATACACATCAAGTTGGTTTTTCAGAAAGAACTGATGTTGTTGTGGAGCCTCGCCTTTCACTTCAATGGTGGGTTGATATGAAAAAAATTTCGAGTCCAGCCCTTTCTGCGGTGAAAGACGGGGAAATCAATTTTCATCCTGCCAAATTCAAAAATCTCTATCGTCATTGGATGGAGAATATAAAGGATTGGTGTATATCCCGACAGCTGTGGTGGGGGCACCAAATTCCAGCATGGTATGACGCAGAAGGTAGGTTTGTTGTAGCAATGGATGAATCAGACGCAAAGAAAAAATTCTCTGAAAATTTTGGCATAACCAATCCTTCTCTAAAACAAGATGAGGATTGTTTGGACACATGGTTTTCTTCTTGGCTTTGGCCCTTTGAAGTTTTTAAAGGAATCTCCAACCCTGGCAACAAAGATGTAGCATATTATTACCCTACAAATTCATTGGTTACTGCTCCAGAGATTATTTTTTTCTGGGTGGCACGAATGATTATGGCTGGGTATGAATACACTGGCAAGAAACCTTTCTCAGATGTTTATTTTACTGGAATAGTGCGTGATAGCCAAGGCAGAAAAATGAGTAAACAATTAGGCAATTCACCTGATCTGCTAGGAATGATTGATGATATTGGCGCGGATGCTGTAAGATTCGGGATTTTGATTGCATCACCGGCTGGTAATGACCTTTTATGGGATAAGGCTTCAAATGAACAAGGCCGTAACTTCATCAATAAAATCTGGAATGCACTTAAGCTAATTCAACTCTGGAAAGAAAGAGCAAAAGAAAATCTTTCTGTTGAAGAATCTACGCTCACAACAAATTGGCCACATGATTGGTTTGAATCCAGGCTAAGAGAAGTATCTACAGAGGTTGATGTTTTGATGGATCATTTTAAGTTGAGCGAAGCGCTAAAAACACTCTATACATTAATTTGGGATGATTTCTGTAGTTGGTATTTGGAGTGGATTAAACCAGGCTTTGAAAAGCCAATTGATGCCAAGCACCTAGAGAAGGCGATTGTATTTTTTGAATTATTGATGGAAAAACTGCATCCATTCTTGCCTTTTGTAACAGAAGAGGTTTATCATTTGCTGAGGGATAAACAAGAGGTTGATATTTGTGTAAAACAAGTTGATCCAACTTTTAAATTCCGTGAAAGCGACCGCATCATCTTAAATCAAGCCGAGATCTTGAAATCAGCAATCACTGCTATAAGGGATGCAAGGGTTAAGAGTGGTATCAAAAATAAAGAAGGGATCGCTGTATTTGGAACTGTGAAAGACAAAGAAGTTTGGACATCCATACAGGAGTTACTTTGCAAACAAGTGAACGCAATTTCTTTTGAGTATACAAATGATCCAATTCAAGATACCATCCAATTGGTAATTGGGGGAGATCGTTTTTACCTCAAGAGTGATCAAGAAATTGATACATCTGCACAGCGAAAGGAACTTGAAGCTGAAATAAGTTATTACCAAGGCTTTCTTGATTCTGTAGAGAAAAAGTTATCCAATGAGCGATTTGTTCAAAATGCAAAGCCAGAGGTGGTTGAACTTGAACGAAAAAAACAAGCAGATGCCATGGAAAAAATTAAGATGTTGCAAGAAAGTATTGCAAACCTAGGTTAATGTTTTCCACTTTTTATTTTAGTTGAACGTCCTGTTTCTTAACAATTCTATTGCAGATACACCATTAGATTTGTACAATGAAATTCACCTTGTTATCACTCTTTTTGTTTTTCTTTTTATCAAACTCACATGCACAGGTAAAATCAAAGTCAATTATAAAATCCGAAGCTGTACCATTAACCTATCAGGCATATTGGGGTCCAGTTAAATCAGGAGATGTATCTGCATCACAAATTAAAGCAACCGCACAAGCACCGATAGTCGTCCGGGACAACAATAAGAATGTTTACGAAGTTGTTGGCTTTAGAATTAGCTATGTATTTAAAGGAACAGTGAAGGATGAGTTATCAGGCGAATTAAAGACTATGAAAGACTTGCGCGTAGGTGAATTTAATGATACAAATTCATTGTCTATTCCTTGGTTCGAAAGCATAAGGGATAATGTAAAGCATGGAGATCAAATCATCTTCAGTAAGATTCTTTTTAAGACACCTGTTGCAAAACGATTATTAGCCCCCGATATCAGAATAACAGTTGACTAAACTTAGAATAAAAAGTTAGAAATACATTAAATTGGGGTTCAAATTATTTCAAATGAAATCACGTATACTTTTATTTTTCTT
>CAMBGO010000250.1 GCA_945866165.1 Chitinophaga pinensis
TACCAATCAACTGTCCCAACCATTTGAAGGAACCCTCAGTTGCAAATTCCCATTCGATAATCAATCCAGATATATAAATTAAAATTGAATTCATTCCAATAACCCTGAAGAAAAAAGCCCATTTCTTATAACCTAACACATCAATTACATAATAGAATAAACCAAGCAAAATGAGACTATACCCCCCAACATTCATTGCAAATGAACTAGTCCAAAGATTTTTATTGATTGGAAAAATTAAATTCCACAATTGAGCAATTACAATAAAAACAACACCCAACATCGCCATATTAAGCGATTTCTTTGCAGGATCGGTTTTACCATTTTTGAGGTAACTACCAGTAAGAATTCCAAGCAGTCCGGTTGAAATTGCAGGAATGGTTGAAGTGAGCCCTTCTGGATCATGTATCCCAAGATATAGTTTACCTGGCATAACCAAGCGATCAATATAAGATGCAACATTCCCTTCCATTGTTAGATCACCAGCAGCAAAGCCAGGTGCTGAACTCAATCTAAGTAACAACCAATATCCTATTAATAAAGCTGCAAACCAGATCATTTGAGCTCTTTCCTTTGCATATAAATAGATAATATTTGCAAACATATACGCCAACCCTATCCTTCCCAACACGCTGCCAAAACGAATTTCAGCAAGAGGACGAATTTCAAGTCCATTGTTAAATATTACTCCAAGCAGCACCAAGACCAATCCTCTTCTAACAACCCTTCCCAGCATTGATTTTCGAGGTTTGCCAGCCTCAAGATCACGTCCAACAGAAAAAGGGGTTGCAACGCCAGCCATAAAAAGAAATAATGGGAAGATCAAATCGTAAAAATGGAACCCATTCCCTGCAGGATGCGTTAATTCCTCAGCAACAGTTCCCCAAAAAGGAGAACCGGTTGCAGTATATAGCTTATGAAATATTTCCTCTGCGCCCATTATCCAAAACATATCAAAGCCCCGCAAGGCATCGAGTGAATAAAGGCGTTCAGGCTTTTTTAAAATTGAATCTGTCATAACCTTAATTTAATAGTTGGCAAATGAATTAAACGTAAAAAATATTGAATGAATATAAAGAATTAAACTAATAAAAATAATTTTAAACGGATTCAAATAACCTCCTCGGATAGTGATAAAATTGAAAACTAAAGGGTCCATTTACATTTTAAAAATTCATATCAACCCAAAATATAGAGATCAATTACTGATTGTTTACCTTGATATGTTTATGAACTATATAAAAAGACCCAATTTTTTAAGGAATTTATAGAGATAAACTGCCTATTACGGGTATAAATTGCTGCATTCTTCTGCGTTCAATTAATTACATTTGCTTACCAAAAAAATTTCTATGTCATTTAACAAAATCAATAACCTAGTTGGCTGGATCGTTACGTTGATTGCCTGTTCGGTTTATATCATGACTGCAGAGGCGGGTGGAAGCTTGTGGGACTGTGGTGAATTTGTAAGTTCATGTTTCAAATTACAGGTTCCTCATCCTCCTGGAGCACCTTTGTTTGTTCTAATTGGAAGGGTTTTTATTGTGGCATTGGGAGATAATCCCCTAACTGCAGCAAAAGCAGTAAATGTGATGAGTGCATTATCAAGTGGCTTCACCATTATGTTCTTGTTCTGGACCATCACCCATTTTGCGAGAAAAATTGTTCAGAACGGATCTGAACAACTTTCAGACAACCAAGTTTTTTCAATCATGTCTGCTGGTGTTATAGGCGCCTTGGCTTATACATTCAGTGATTCATTTTGGTTTAGTGCTGTTGAAGGAGAGGTATATGCACTATCATCATTTTTTACAGCATTGGTATTTTGGATGATGCTGAAATGGGAGCACAATGCAGATCAGCCTGGGGCCGACAAGTGGATTGTCCTTATTTTCTTCATGATGGGATTGTCAATTGGCGTACACCTCCTAAACCTACTTACCATTCCGGCTATTGTAATGGTTTATTATTACAAACGTTACAAAACATCTAATTGGGGATTATTCATTGCCTTCCTAATTGGTTGTGCAATTACAGGAATTACCCAAACAGTGGTAATTCAATATACCATCAAAACTGCTGGTGCATTTGATATATTCTTTGTAAATAGCCTCGGCCTGCCATTTTTTAGTGGCTTTTCCTTTTACTTTATTCTTCTCTCTGCGCTCATTTATATTGGAATCAGAATATCTAAGGCAAGCAAACTATCAGCAATGCAATTCGGAGCTTGGTTAACACTCCTTTTCCTGGCTATTCTATATCCATTTATTGCAAAAGGTTCCGGCGGCTCTTCCATTTTCAAGATGATTGTTGTTGTTGGTGCCGCAATTGCAACTGCCACTTATGGACTGCCAGCAGTTAAAAGAAATCCTCATTTTCTTAGGCTTTCATTGTGGTGTTTTGCATTTATTCTCATAGGATACTCAACGTACCTCACCACCATGATTCGTTCTGCAGCCAATCCAGCTGTTGACATGTACAATGTTGACAACCCAATGAGCTTGGAAGGATACTTAGGCAGAGAGCAATATGGTGACTTCCCATTGATTTACGGACAAGTTTTCACAGCTAGACCAATTGAATATGAAGAAGGTGAAAATAAATATGTAAAGGGCACTGACAAATACCTTGTTTCCGGAAAAGATCAAACACCAGTATATGCTCCAGAAGATAAAATGTTTCTTCCCCGCGTATGGGATGCTAGCAACGAACAAGGACATGTCGATTTTTATAAAAGATGGCTCAACCTTGCTGATGGTGAAAAACCAACCATGATAAACAATATTAGCTGGGCACTTTCTTACCAATTGGGATGGATGTACTTAAGATATTTTGGGTGGAACTTCATTGGTAAGCAAAACGATATCCAAGGATTTGGAAATCCAGCAAATGGAAATACGATTTCTGGAATAAACACAATCGACAATGGAATCCTTGGAAACCAAGACAAACTTCCAGATACTATTAAAACCAACAAAGCACACAACACCTTGTTTGCCCTGCCTTTCTTGCTTGGTATCATAGGTTTGTTGTATCAATATAAAAAAGATAAAAAAGGGTCTTTTATATCATTCCTTTTATTCTTCTTCACTGGTTTAGCAATTGTATTTTATCTAAACCAAGCAGGAAACCAACCGAGAGAACGTGATTATGCATATGTGGGATCTTTTTATGCTTTTGCCATTTGGATTGGCTTGGGTGTATTGCAAATAAAAGATTGGATGAAGAAATTTACAGGAGATTCAATTTCAAATATTGCATCAGGACTATTCTGCTTATTAGCAGTTCCAATGTTAATGGCATCACAAGAATGGGATGACCATGACAGGAGTAAGAAGCAATTGGCTAGAGACCTTGCTAAAAGCTACCTTGAAAGTTGCGCTCCAAATGCAGTTTTATTTACGTTCGGCGACAACGAC
>CAMBGO010000251.1 GCA_945866165.1 Chitinophaga pinensis
ATAAAGCCATAGCCCGTATTCGCTGAAGTAGGCGTTGTTGAAAGCTCAATCCATTTTTCAGGGATGAGCTGTTTGCCATTCCAATTCCCTTTGTGATAACTTAATAATCCAAACCTAGCCATATCCATAGCGCTGATAAACATACCACCACCAAAATGCCCACCTCCGCTCACAGATTGTATAACCTTGCCATCCAATACAATCCATGAATTTCTATAGCCAGTCCAATGCCACGTATTGCTCGAACCAATTGGTTCCATAATTAATTCCCTCAACACTTCAGGCAATGGTTTGTGCCAAACAAGTGTTGCAGCCAGCGCAAGTGCATTAACCCTTGTATCATTGTATTTCCATGTTGACCCAGGTTCATTTCTGGTTCTTGTTAGCCATTCTTGTGGTTTATCATTCGGCCTATCTGCCCAATCTGGTTTACCCCAAAGCGTGCCTTCAAAATCACTGGTTTGGCGCAACAAATGGTTCCAGGATATTTTTTTATTATGCGCTGTTTGAAAAGGCTGAAGAAACTGTGGCTTACCAATATCCTCTGGCTTGCGATAGATTTCGGTATCAAATACTTCTATTGGCGGAAGGTAAGTATATACCTTATCATCAATATTTTTAATCAGGCCTCGCTCAACAGCCAATCCAACAACAGTAGATAAAAAGCTCTTTGTAACACTGTGTGTTATATCAACCCTATCAACATCACCCCAACTGGCAACGATATACCCTTTGTGAAGTATTATCCCACTGGCTCCACCTCTTTCTGCAAAAGGACCCACTCCGTCGCTAAAGGGTTCTTTACCAAAACTCAGTGCTTGTGAAAGCTCTTGGTCCCTGGGTGATTTTGATTCATTTGAAATGGCAAAATTAATTGCAGCATTCAACTTAATTGTGTCAATTCCAACCTGGCTTGGCGACTTGGTTTCCCAAGCCGACTTAGTAGGAAAATATGGCTTTGAAAGTTGCTTTTGTGCAAACCCAGAAAATGTAAAAAATGTAAAAAATAAATAAATTGTAATTCTCATTGAAGGAATTTAAAAATGAATTCAATTGATTATCCTAGAGCTTATAAAACACCCTAAGGACAAAGGATTGCCAAATATAGAATACCAAAATTAAAAATACCTCGAATTGTTAAAACGGAATATTTTATCAACATTTTCTGTAGTTTTAACCCAATTAAATGCCTAGTCAAAATCATTCAGAAAAAGTAATCGAAAGGTCGTCTTCCAAAGGATCAAACTCATCAATTCGTGATGCTTCATCACAAGGTTTGAGTAATGATAGCCTTGATAATCTTTCTATGCTTGCAAATCAGAGCAAAGACTCTATGGCCTTGCAAGATTTAAGCAATCTTGCTGAACAAAGTAGCAGTGTAAAGCAATTAAAAGCTTTTTCGTCTCAAACTCCTCCTGCTGGGAAACCTACTACAAACGTCTCTTCTTCCAAAAACCCCGTTCAATTAGAAGGTGGGGAAAAAACCGAAAAACCGCAAGCCAGTGAGGGAGAAGGAGGAGCTAAAAAATTTGCAGCATCGCTTGAACAAGAAATGCTCCTGTTACAAGGTGATCTATCCGTTACTTCAAAAATCAAGGGCTTTTTTGGGTTTGAAAGTTCATTCAGCAAATTACAAGGGTTGGTAAACAGGTATTCCGCTGAAAAAGATATAAAGGGTAAGGCGTCTCTCAAGCCTCAAATAATTACAGTTGGAAGAGAGTGGCTAGGAAAACACAAGGGAAGTAAAGACAAAAACGACCTGGTTAAAAAAGGATCGATTGAAAGAATCATAAAGGGACTTGAAAGCGAAAAAACAGAAAAACCGGCTGAGTTAGCAAGGTTATCCGACAAGGTTACCACGGGTACAAAAATCATGTCTAATCTTAAAGGAGCGAGCAACTTCTTATTCAACACCAAGCTAGATGAAAAGTCATCATTCCAGAAAATTGAACCGGTTTTCGAAGCATATCAAACTGCATCTGAGGAAGAAATAACATCAATCGCTGGATTGATTAATATGTTAAGGCTTGCTCAAAATGCAAAAAAGGGAATCAATGACTGGATGGAGAAACACAAGGATAGCATCACTCCTGGTGACATTGAAAAACGCAAGACACTTGGCTCCATGCTAAGTAATATTGGCAAGTTTAAAGCAAGCCTAAATATACAACCTTACTTTACTGCAGAAATTCGTGGAGTAGATGTAGGAGAAACAATAGGAAGCCAACTGGTTGCATCATCTGTAAAAATAATCGTGAAACTCCCATCGGGTGAAGCAACGGGATCTTTAGATAACGTAAGCATAACAGAAGCAGGGTTTAATTTTTCAAAATTAGACCTAAGTTATTCTGGTGATCTTCAAATAACTGAAGGATTCAAGGTTTCGGCTCCAACAATTTCACTTGAGAAAATAGGTAACTCTTATATTTTCAATGGTGCTGGTGGTTTAAGTATAGATATGAGTCCAAAATTTGGATTAACATCTTTAACTGCTAAAGGGCGTGTTGGGCTAGGTTATGACTTTGCAAATAAGAAATTTATAAACCCTTTAATAGAAAACGGAACTATTGATGCAACACTTTTCAATTGTGTAGATGTTAACGTTAAAGAGCTTGGATTTGCAGAAGGCGTATTTTCTGCAGCGTCTGGTAGTATGACTGTTAAAGCTTTTGAAAAAGAAATGGGGGGCACCTTGGAAGGAGTTTCCTATTCAAAAGCAGCAGGATTCGGATTTACTAAATCAGCCATCACTTCTAGTGGCACCATTGAACCTATTCCAGGTAGTGGGATAAGTGTAACCACTCCAACTTTATCATTGCAAAAAACAGCACTGGGTTGGGATATCACAGGATCGGGAAGACTTGGTTTAACTATAGATGCTACATATGCTAAACTGACAAAAGCCGAAGCAGATGTTTCACTTACATATGGTTTAAAAGATAAAAACATAAAGCATTTTAATATGTCCAATGGGGCTATTGCATTAAGCCTCTTTGATGTAATTGAATTAACCGGAGATGAAATTAATTATGCAAATGGTGCTCTTACTATCGGATCTTTTTCTGCAACCCTAGATGGTGGAGATACACTTGGAGCTGGATTAGAAGGATCTGGATCAGACCTTGTAATTTCTAAAACTGCTATTAATTGGAGTGAAATAGGCGTTAAGATTAATAAGGTTTTTGAAATGGGCGGATTTTCTTTTACCCCTCCAAAAGGAATTATAAGAAAAGAAGGTGCCTCATTTATTGTAATCTTAGAAGATGCAGCTGGTTCGCTTGAAGTTGGTGAATGGTTTAGTGCTGAAGGTAAGGGTACGCTTCAATGGGGGCCTAAATTAAATGGAGGTAAACCAAAAATTAACAGTGCTGAATTATCTGTTA
>CAMBGO010000252.1 GCA_945866165.1 Chitinophaga pinensis
TGTTCAGTTGCGGAAACCTTGCGACTTGCAGGAGCCACCATTACATTTGATGTATTTGTAAATGAACTGCAGGTTACTGCATGATGACATAAATGATTTTTATAATACTGTAACTATGAGACCTGAAACAATTGCAATTCGAACCCAAACTGAAAGGACTGGTGAAAAAGAGCATTCCACTCCTCTTTTTCTAACCAGTAGTTTTGTTTATGATTCTGCAGAAGATATGGCAGCAGCCTTTTCTGATGATACTCTTGACGTGAACATTTACAGCCGATTTTCAAATCCAACTGTTGATGAATTTATTAAAAAAGTTTGTTTGCTGGAAGGTGCTGAAGACGGCATTGCAACAGGTACTGGAATGGCATCTGTTTTTTCAACATTTATGACCTTCCTTTCAGCCGGCGATCATATTGTTTCAGCATCTGCCGTATTTGGTTCAACCCATACTATACTTACAAAATACATGCCTAAGTGGGGAATTGAATTCAGTTACTTCAACATGAATGAACCACAAAGCATCGAAGCATTGATCAAGCCCAATACAAAGATGCTATATGTTGAAACACCATCCAATCCTGGGCTTGATATCATCGATTTAAAATATGTAGCTGATATCTGTAAGAAACACAACATCCTATTTGTGGTAGATAATTGCTTTGCAACTCCAGCTGTTCAACAACCATTGTCATTTGGAGCAGATCTTGTAATACATTCTGCCACCAAATTCATGGACGGACAGGGCAGGGTATTAGGAGGAGTTGTGGTAGGAAATAAAGACCTGGTAAAACAACTATATCTATTTGTTCGCAATACTGGTCCTTCACTTAGTCCATTCAATGCATGGGTACTTTCAAAGAGTTTGGAAACACTTTATGTTAGAATGGAAAAACATGCTGCCAATGCTATGCATATTGCAAAAGCCCTGGAAGGACATCCTACATTGAGTTGGGTGAAATATCCATACCTGCCTTCTCATCCTCAATTTGCAATTGCACAAAAACAAATGAATAATGGAGGAGGTATTTTGACATTTGAACTTAAATCAGGTTTGGAAGGAGGACGAAAATTTTTGAATAGCCTGAAGTGGTTGTCCATGACAAATAATTTAGGCGATAGCAGAACCATCGCATCACATCCTGCTAGTACAACCCATTCAAAGCTTTCTCCGGAAGAGCGTGCAGCAGTTGGTATTACACCCGGACTGATCAGGTTGTCAGTTGGATTGGAACATCCAGATGATATTCTCGAGGAGATTCTACAGGCATTGGAAAATAAATGATTTATCAATTCAAAATGAACGCATGATCAAGATTGGAAATTTCTTCTTCAAATACCGAAATCAACTTTTCATATTTTTATATGCACTGCTTTTAATTCCCTCAACGCCTTTGTTTAGTCAAAACCGATTTGGTGATGACTACTGGAAGTATTCATTTGTGTTGGGTTTGATAATAACCACAGCTGGAATTGCAATTCGTGGGTTAACCATTGGACTTACTTTTATTGAGAGAGGTGGAAAGGATTTGAAGATACACGCTGATGCACTCATTACAAGAGGTTTGTTCACACATTGCAGGAATCCGCTCTATGTTGGCAACAACCTGATGTTACTAGGATTGGGTATTTTGTCCAATTCAATGATTTATGTATTGCTTGTGGTGCCAGTATTTCTTTTTCTTTACCAGGCTATTGTGTTAGCGGAAGAAAATTTTTTAAAAAATCAGTTTGGTGTTCAATATGAAGAATACTGTTCTAAGGTTAACAGGTGGATGCCTAATCTAAAAGGTATTGGATCCACGTTGGAATCCATGAAGTTCAATTGGCCTGGCTGGTTTTTTACTGAATATAACACACAAGTGTTTTGGTTGGCAGGTGTTTCATTGACGATTATATTCAAATATCCTCAGTTGGTAGGGGAGGGTAATGAGTTAAACAAGTCAATTATTGTGATCCTTGTATTGGCAGTTTATTATCTCCTTTTGCGTTGGATAAGGAAGTCGGGGAAGGTTAAAATGAATTGATAGTCTCCTGAGATATGATGTAATTAATTTAAAAAAAAACCTGCTATTAATTTATCAGGTTTTTTGTTGCCCGACCTGGATTCGAACCAAGACAAACAGAACCAAAATCTGTCGTACTACCATTATACTATCGGGCATCCTAATGGAGCGCAAAAATAAGGATTTTATTGTTGATCCCAAATTTTCAACCAAGGTTATATCTTCAACCTTATTTAGCTACGCTTAATGAGATAATAATTCTTTTTCCCTTTTTGAATGATGATATAGTTTTCTGCAATGATTGCAGCTTTGTCAATAATATGGTTGATATCAGCAATTTTTTGCCTGTTTACACTTACTCCCCCACCTAGTACCATCTTTCTCGCCTCACTCTTACTTGGAAAGATGCCTGTATCAGCAAGCAAGGAAACTATGTCAATGCCTTGTTCAATTAGGTCTTTTGAAATAACATGAACAGGAACGCCTTCCATTGATCCAAGTAGATCATCTTCAGTCATATCGTTTAGGTTCATCTCTTCCTTTTTACCAAAAAGTTGTTCTGTTGTTTGAATTGCCTTTTCTGCCTCTTCAACTCCATGCACAAATGAAGTAACAGCGAAGGCAAGTTTTTTCTGGAGTAATCGCAATCCAGGGTCTTTCTGGTGTTCAGCTATTAAACTGCTTATTTCATTCAGTGGAAGTAAGGTGAATATCTTGATCCATTTTTCAGCATCTGCATCAGCAGCATTTAGCCAAAATTGATAAAACTGATAAGGAGATGTTTTTTCTGGATCAAGCCAAACATTACCCTTTTCAGTTTTGCCGAACTTACCACCATCCGTTTTTGTAATCAAAGGACAAGTAAAGGCAAATCCTTCACCACCAGCCTTTCTTCTGATTAGTTCGGTGCCAGTAGTGATATTACCCCATTGATCACTTCCACCCATCTGAAGCTTGCAATTTTTGTTCTTGTAAAGCCAATAAAAATCATATCCCTGCATTAGTTGATATGCAAATTCGGTATAGCTGATTCCAGTTTCACCCTCAATTCTCTTCTTTACGCTGTCTTTTGACATCATGTAGTTCACCGTAATATGCTTACCGACATCTCTCAAGAAATCAATGAAGCCCAAGCCTTTGAACCAATCGTAATTATTTACAATCTCAGCACAATTTGATCTGGTTGGTTCAAAATCAAGGTATTTCTCAAGTTGTATTCTAACGCCTGCAATGTTCTTTTGTAGAGTTTCCTCATCAAGAAGATTCCTTTCTTCGCTCTTTCCACTTGGATCTCCTACCATGCCTGTTGCGCCTCCTATTAATGCAAATGGTTTGTGACCTGCTTGTTGAAGGTGATATAGTAGAAGAATTGGCACT
>CAMBGO010000253.1 GCA_945866165.1 Chitinophaga pinensis
ACTTATCCCACTCACCAATTTTATGATCATATGCATCCGACAAATCAACTTCGCCATTTTTATTTAACTTAATAACTGGATGCGGATAATCCATTACACTCGAACGATCTACTGTACTTGCTGCATAGTTGTGCATCAAGCCCAATGTATGTCCTACTTCGTGGGCCGACAACTGCTCTAATCGTTCAATTGACATTTTCAACATTGGGTCTTCTTTAGAAATATCTTTTGAAAAAGGGGATAACAATCCTTGTGCAATTAAATAATCTTGCCTTACCCGAAGAGAACCAAGCGAAACCTGTCCCTTGATTATTTCACCTGTTCTGGGATCAACAATACTTGCTCCATAACTCCACCCACGTGTCGACCTATGCACCCAATTGATCATATTGTATCTGATATCCATTGGATCGCAGGTATCAGGCAATACTTTTACAATGAATGCATTTCTATACCCTGCAGCTTCAAAAGCCTGATTCCACCATGATGCTCCCTTGAGAAGTGCTGTGCGAATGGGCTCTGGTGTTCCATTATCTAAATAATAAACTATTGGCTTAACTGGTTCACTCATTGCTGCACTAGGATCTTTTTTTTGCAAGCGATGCCTATTGATTACAAATTTTTCAATTGGTTCAGACACTGGTGTACTATAATCAAAATATGAACTGTTATTGAAACTTGATCGGGGATCAAATTTTCTTGGTTTATAATTTTCATCAGGAAGTTGAACGAATGCATGATGCATCCTTAACGTGATAGCTTCGATAGAAGGGGTAACAGATTGAACATAGTTGCCAGCATTGCCATCGTTGTTAACCATTGTAATCGTAGCCTCTAGTTCTGTATTGTAAGGGAAATTTTTACAAGAAGGGAAATAAAGTGCGCACCTGGTTTTATCAATTATATAATTTCCTTGTTGCATACGTTTGATCCTATTGGCTGCACCCATTGCATCCCTCGTAAGAAAATCTGTTGCGTCAACAAGCACCGTACCATTGGTTTCGGCCTCAGCGGTGAACCCCCATAAAGCGGACTTTGCAAACGATTGATCAACAGCAGCACGTTCACCCTTATCGCCAGTTACTGCACGATATTGGTAATTGGGTTCCACCATTAATATTTTCTTACCAACCCTGGAAAAAACAACTACCCTTCCACCACCAATCAATCCCCTATCCAATCCAATGTCATTTGAACCAAGTCCAGCCGGCAAAGATATCACATATAACAGTTCCTTATCGAACCGTGAAATCTCCAACCAGATTTTACCATTTTGATCGTCACGATAAAATGTAAAATAGCCATCCGATTTTACAAGACCTTTTGTCTTTTCTTCAATAGATGGGAGACTTTGAGAAAATGAAAATATCGGGGCCAATAAGAGAATCAATAAAATATTTTTCATCGTTACAATGATTTATTAATAATTATTTTATACCTGGTTGTTTTAAATTTTTAATACCCGCTTCACGCTTAGAATCATCTACGATTTTCTTAACGTCAGCTAGCAGTTTTTTGGCATCATACACTATACCGTCCTTGATGGTATATTTCACACCACCTTTTCGAACCACTTCGTTTTTTTCATTTAAATAAACCGCACCAGTACCATATAGATATTGCAAGTTCTCCAGCGGATTTGCATCAATCACAACCAAGTCGGCTAATTTGCCCACTTCAACGGTTCCCAATTCTTTTTCAACTCCCAATGCCTGTGCTCCATAAAGTGTAGCTGAGCGTATAACCTCTAGCGGATGAAATCCTGCTTCTCTAAGAAGTTCAAGTTCACGGATATAACCAAAACCATATGTTTGATAGATGAATCCATTGTCGGATCCGGTAGTCACTCTTCCGCCCTTATTTTTATACTCATTGATGAAGCTCATCCAAATGCGGTAATTCTCTTTCCAGGCAACTTCTTGCTCAGTTCCCCAATTGAACCAATAAGAACCATGTGAAACCCTATTGGGTTCATAATATTTCCATAAAGAAGGCAACGTATAATCTTCATGCCATTCAGCTCTTCTAGCACGCTGCAGGTCTCGATTTGCATCATATATATTGAAAGTAGGATCCAATGTAAAGTCAAGGTCAAGAAGCTGCTTCATGACAATGTTCCATTTTTCAGAACCTTGCTTTGCAGCCTGCTTCCATAATTTACCTGCTTCTTCAAAACGATGTTGTTCATTGGCATAATTATAAGAAAGTGGATAATCCTGAATGGTACTCTTTTCCAACAGTGCTTCAGGTAAGCCATACCAATGTTCCATCGATGTTAACCCTGCTTCAGCAGAATTAATAACATTCCACCTTGCCACATCCATTTGTGAATGATGACAACAAGAACGCAATCCCAGTTTTTTATTCTCTCTTAATGCTGCATCCATAACCGTGGGTGATGCGCCAAAAAACTTTATTCCATCGGCACCATTTTTTGCATTTTCTCTCACCCACTCCACTGCTTGCTCAGCAGTTGTTAAAGGCTGCTTTGCATTCATACCAAAAGCTGTGTATGCAAACAAACGCGGTGCTGTAATATTGCTATTTGCACTTTTTTGCTTTTGATCAAGTACCCAATCAAGTCCGTTACCACATGATGGATCTCTAACAGTTGTAATTCCATGGGCCATCCAAAGCTTAAAAACATACTCAGCCGGAGTACCCTGTTCCGTTCCTCCTATATGTCCGTGCATATCGATAAGTCCAGGCATAATATACATCCCACTGCAATCAATTTCTTTACCCCCGGTCTTTAATTTAGGCCTAGAAGATTCCTTGATTTCAACACCAGGATATCCAACATTTCTAATAGCAACGATTTTATTTCCTTCAACTATAATATCCACTGGACCAACTGCCGGGGCACCCGTGCCATTAATTAAAGTTGCACCGCGAAAAATTAATTGGGTGTATGGACCCTCTCCTTCTGTACGGTCAGGTGCTTTTTTAATTTGTGCCATGGACATCATGCAAAGAGTCTGAAACACAAGAAACATGGCTAAAAATGAATATAGAACGGAAGTATGTCTCATGATTGAATCGTTAAGGAGGTAATTTACAGAAAATCAATCAAAACATTCGGTGTTGAAGATTCAATTTAATTTACAGAGAGCAGGTATGATAATTATTGGTTTTCTTTGCAATTGAATATGAAAATTGAATGCTGGAGCATAGGAAAACAACATGACCCTTCTATTAAGGATGCTATTGACGACTATACAAAAAGAATCAACAAATACCATCCCGTGAAATGGGTGATTCTTCCGGTTCCTAAAAACGCTGGAATGTTAAGTGAAGCTGATCTGAAAAGACTCGAAGGGAAAATGGTGGTTGAATGGCTAGACAAAGATGATGTATTGGTTGCGTTGGATG
>CAMBGO010000254.1 GCA_945866165.1 Chitinophaga pinensis
AACATAGATTCCATTGCTTCATATGCAAAAGAAAAAGGTATAGGACTTGGGTTATGGTTTAATGCAATGGTATTGGACGAACATCTTGAAGAAACGCTTAACATATATTCTTCAAAGGGAATCAATATAATACTTGCAGACTTTATAAACAGGAACGATCAAAAAGCAATGAATTATTATGCAAGAATTGCCGAAGCCTGTGCAAGGTATAAGTTGATGCTGAATATTCATTCTGCACCAGCACCTGCAGGTTT
This sequence comes from Chitinophaga pinensis, assembly GCA_945866165.1. Lineage (GTDB taxonomy): Bacteria > Bacteroidota > Bacteroidia > Chitinophagales > Chitinophagaceae > Pollutibacter. The sequence continues at coordinate 255 of CAMBGO010000254.1, forward strand.
TGAGATCACTTACCCCAATGCAATTACCCGTGAAGGCGTTATGGGCTCAGAATGGAATGGATGGAGTCCTTTCATAACCCCAACTCATAACCTGACAATACCATTTACAAGAATGTTTTCAGGATCATTGGATTATGAACCAGGACTCCTTGAAAATGCTGCAGAAAATGGATTTCGAAATATCGACGGACGACCTATGTCGCAAGGCACCCGTGCACACCAAATGGCCATGTACCTGATCTATGATAGCCCACTTCAATATTTTGTGGGGAATCCTTCACAAGGGTTCAAAGAACCTGAACTGATGAAATTTGTCGGAAGCATTCCTACCACCTGGGATGAAACAATTGTACTGGATGGAAAACCGGCAGAATATATTGTCACAGCGAGATCAAAAGATGGAATATGGTATATCGGTGCAATGAACAATTGGACAGAAAGAGAATTGGAAATAGATCTTTCAATACTTGGAATTAAACAATATGATCTTACTGGTATAATTGACGGTATCAACAGCAATAGATATGCATCTGATTATGAAATAGTAAACCGCCAAGGCAATGGTGAAGAAAAATTTATTAAAAGGCTAAGTAAAGGTGGTGGCGGTCTATGGCGATTGACTCCGATCAAAAAATAAAATTTTCGACTCATTTTTTATAAAAAATGAGCCTGCTAAATTTGATCCTGACAAGAACAATTGATTGAAAGAAAAAATAACTCATTCTTTTTTTAAAACACCATTATGATCAACTTCATAATTGAGGAAAGGATCAATCGTTTTATCCAACATAACAGCAAATTCCAGGCGTGTTATATTTCTATCCGCATCAAAATTTTTTAACCCTTCCCTTTCCCAGATATCATTAAATTTCCTATTGAATATTTCTTGATGTTGCAGCTCCCCATCTGACCATGATCTTACTTTTGTTGTCGACAAGGTTTTTTTAATGAGCGAAATTGCATCAGCAATTGTTAAATACTCATGCTGAAGTTCAATGATGTCAAGCATTCCATCAGAATCTATCTTTAATTGATTTATATCAACAAAGTTATTAGGATAAAACCAAGTTTGGTTTGCCCACTTATTGGGTATGCCCTTGCCCTGAAGAATTCCAGTAGCACCAATTCGCTGTATTGAATAAAAATGCAATGAATCAGGTGTGGCATCTATGTAGGGCATAATCATTGCATCCGCTTTCAACAAACTATTTTGTACTTCGCGTACTGAAACATCGCGTAAATATTTTTGTTGTTTTACTGAAATTGCTGCCAACACACCTGCAGCCTGTCCAATGAGCATCACTACTGGCTGCAACCTCGTAGCACCATTAATTACATTGCTTACGCTGATGCTTTTCTCTGCTACAATCAAACCCTCTCCCATCGTGGGTATCAGAGCACCCAATGGGATATTAAAAGATGGAATGGGATAAAAATCAAGGTGCTGTGGAGCAGCAGGATTTTTTTTATGATGATGATCTACTGGATAGTCGCCCACTGCAATTCCTGTTCTATATAACGGACTGCCATAATCAAAGGGCTCTGCAAGATAGCGCATCGTGTACCTCACCAAACCCTTTACCCTTCTTGATTCACGGTGATAAGGAATCAACGGAAGCCTGTCAGCTGTCGGGAATTCATCATCGGCCAACCCCAAGTATTTAAATCCCAACTCATGCTGAATAAAATATACAAACCGAAGTGTTTGTTGCTTTGCCTCTTCCAATACATTAGCTCTCTGCTCATAGTCCATTTTAATGATATTCGCATAATAATCATTACCATACCTAGGCCAGTTGATCATGTATTTATTGTTTGGCAGTCTGCCATAATTCAGCATGGTCTTGGCATCTACCGTTGGAGCCACGCGGGTTTTATCATGGTAAAAATCACTACATGAAGCATCAAATTCAGCAGGATTATAATTTGCAGGTCGAACAATGGTACAATCTTTCGTTATACCATAATCTTTTAAAATAGCCACATAGGTGAGGTCTTGAACAATATCATTCGAAGCGTTAACCCCAACATTTTCATTGGTTAGTGCATTAGACTCTAGACCAATATCGTATGACAAACCTGCACTTGCAAGGACATCGCCCAATTCAGTTGCATCAATGACCACCTTAGCTAGGACTTCAAATCGTTGTTGGGTTTTCAAATTGATAAAAACAGCGCCTATAACCTGATTGCCATTCTTTAAAATATTTAAAAACCGAGAATTATATATTATTGTAAGCAATTGTTCAGCTGAAGCCATTTGTTTTAATATATTATCAGCTACATGTGGCTCAAACAAGGTATTGCTTACCCATCCTGTTGAGACCTTATTAGAACCGCCATAATGTAGGTATAGTTTATTTCTAAATGAACGCCATAGACCGGAGGGAATGGAATGGTTGCCATCAAATGCAGACACACCAGCAGCGCTAATCATACCTCCAAGCCATGGAGTTTCTTCTACAATCAAGGTATTTACACCCATGTGAGCAGATTGGATACCTGCAGAAATTCCTGATGTGCCACCACCTATAACCAATACATCTGTCGTGACGTGGTTAGCAAAGAGGAATGAAGGATTAAAGCCAAGAAGTACTATAAAAAAGCGTTTCATATAATTATTCGTAATCCTAAAATACTAAAAATTAAAAAATTAATGCTTTGAAGATAGACAGCTAATACAAATTCTGGAAAAAATTCAGAAGAAATTAGCACCCTTTAATACATCAATATCAACTATAAGAATGAGAAATGTCATTCAAAAGCATATACCATAATGCTACATTGTATGTTAAACCATAATTTATAAAACTTAAAAAAAAACTATGAAAAAGAACATGCTACTCATTACGGGTGCCTTGATTTTTAGTCAGGCAGCTTTGTTTGCACAAGATCAGGGAAAGGTGGTAACATTACCAGAGATCAGGATATCATCCATTGCCCTTACAGAACCGAAGGTTGCTGATGCCTTTAAAAAAGCCTTTCCAGATGCGGAAAACCTCAGCTGGTACAAGTATGATAAAGAATATTTAGCTAAATTTTTCGCGAAAGACATGGAGCACAACACACTTTTTAAACAGAATGGCTATACTAAATATGA
>CAMBGO010000255.1 GCA_945866165.1 Chitinophaga pinensis
TGAAGCATTTGCTGAAGAAGTTGACAGGCAGATGAGGCTAAAAAATATTTATTACGAAGACCTTCGAAAGGGAAATATTTTAAAGCCACTTACGATTAGGGCACTATCAAAAAATGCGTTTATTGATTATATGCGCGCTGAAGGCAAATTGGGTGGACAAAACAAGGTTCCTCGTTTAAGCAATGAAAGAAAACTTGCAAACAGCCTTGGTGCATACGTTATCAAATAAGTCTTAAATTTACATGATGCAGCAAGCTTCTGATAAACACTTCTCAGCCATAAAAAGAATTGGCATTTTTGGCTCTACTGGATCTATAGGGAAGCAGACATTGGATGTGATTGCAGCCCATCCAGACCTTTTCAAGGCAACGATATTGACCGCACACTCTAATCATAAATTACTTATTGAGCAGGCACTTCAATTTAGTCCAGAGGCAGTATTGATAAGCGATTCATCTAAATACCCCGGTGTAAGAGAAGCGCTAGCTTCTACTGGAATAAAAGTTTTTTCTGGTGAAGAAACATTGGAGGAAGTTGCGGCACTAGATTGTTATGATATGATGATGGCGGGTATTGTTGGTTTTGCAGGACTTAAGCCAACATTGATGGGAATTAAAACGGGGAAATCAATTGCATTGGCAAATAAGGAAACACTTGTAGTGGCAGGTGATGTTGTAATGCAATCTGCTAAGGAAAATGGTGTTTCAATCATTCCGGTTGACTCAGAACATTCAGCTATTTTTCAATGTCTTGTTGGAGAGGAGCAAAATGAAATTGAAAGAATCATTCTTACCGCTTCAGGGGGACCTTTTTTCGGAAAAAAACCAAATTACCTTGTCAATGTAAAACGCGAACATGCTATTCAGCATCCAAATTGGAGCATGGGAGCTAAGATTTCAATTGATTCATCCACCTTGCTTAACAAAGGGCTGGAAATGATTGAAGCAAAGTGGTTATTTGGACTAACGCCATCACAAATAGAGGTTGTGGTTCACCAACAAAGTTTAATACATAGCATGGTTCAATTTATGGATGGAAGTATCAAGGCGCAAATGGGGCTGCCTGATATGAAGCTTCCTATTCAGTATGCCATGGCATATCCCAAGAGAATAAAGAATGATTTTCCGCGGTTTAATTTTACAAAATCTTCGATAATGAATTTTGAACCTCCTGATATGAAAACTTTTCGTAACCTGGCATTGGCAATTGGTGCTATGCATAAAGGGGGTAATATGCCGTGCATTCTTAATGCTGCTAATGAATTAGCAGTTTACGGATTTCTTAAAAACAGGATCGGCTTTTTGGATATGACAGAAATTATTGAAAGAACCATGTCTGAAGTAGCATTTATAGAAAAGCCCACGCTTGAAGAATACTTTGACAGTGATGGTGCAGCGAGGGAATATGCTGCAACCCTCATTGATTTGTAGAATCAAGGTTTTTTGTTTTGATCAATTTAACATTAATCTTTCCTGTCCCTCGTCATACGAAAGGTTGATTTCATACCTTTGCACTTCTAAAAATAGTATATGAATATGTTCTCTAACGTGTTGCTTGATATAAATTGGAATGTGGTTGGCCTTCAAGCCGGACAGCTTATTTTATCGCTTTCTATTCTGGTAATCCTGCACGAGTTGGGTCATTTCATTCCAGCCAAGATTTTTGGTTGTAGGGTAGAGAAGTTTTATCTTTTTTTTGATCCTTGGTTTTCTATAGCGAAGAAAAAAATCGGAGAAACAATTTATGGTATAGGATGGTTGCCGTTGGGCGGATATGTGAAAATTGCTGGCATGATCGATGAGAGCATGGATAAGGAGCAGCTTAAACAACCGGCACAGGATTGGGAGTTCAGAAGCAAGCCAGCCTGGCAAAGGCTTATCATCATGATAGGTGGTGTAACAGTGAATGTATTGCTTGCATTTTTTATTTACTCTATGATTTTATTCAAGTGGGGTGAAACAAAACTCCCCAATGCCAATTTAAGCAAAGGAATATGGGTGGTAGATACAGTTGTGAATGAAATTGGATTGGTTAATGGCGATAAAATTATTTCTGTTAATGATGAGCCGTTAAAGTATTTCGAGGACTTGAACACTGCAATGCTCCTAGGTGAGAAGATGACAATTGAAAGGGATGGACAATTAAAGGAGCTTGTAATTCCAGTTAATTTCATTGAAAAAATTGTGGAGAAGGGGAAGAGAAGTATTCTATTGATGCCTAGGATACCAGCTATTGTAGGTGAATTAAGAGAAGGCAGTGTTGCAGCTAAAAATGGTTTAATGGTGAAAGATCAAATCATTGGCATTGACTCTTCAGACATAATGTTTTTTGACCAGGTCAAACCCCTTGTTAAAAACCGTGCAGGGGATTCAATCGTATTATATGTTAAGCGTGGAAATGAAAAAGTAGCTATTAATACAATCATAGGAGCGGATACTTCAATTGGTTTTTATCCAGGTGTTCCTAGCATGGACGAAGTGCAAGAAAGTGGACTATATCAGTTTGAGGTAAAGAAATATAGTTTCTTTGCTTCCTTCCCTGCTGGAGTAAAAAAATCTGGGGAAAAACTCGGTTTTTATATTGCCCAATTCAAAAAAATATTAAACCCTTCAACAGGTGCTTATAAGGGACTTGGCGGTTTTAAATCAATGGGATCAATATTTCCTAAATACGAATGGGATTGGGAAGCCTTTTGGAATATAACTGCTTTTTTCTCTATTGTGCTTGCATTTATGAATATGTTACCAATTCCTGCTCTTGATGGTGGACACGTGCTGTTCACACTTATTGAAATGATAACAGGGAAAAAACCCAATGAGAAATTTCTTGAGTATGCGCAGATTGTTGGAATGGTGATCTTGTTCGGATTAATGATTTATGCAAATGCAAATGATTGGCTTGGTTGGGGAAGAGGGAAGTAGAAACAACAAGTAATATTAAAGATTCAAATAATACTCAGAAAGCAGTTCAATAAATTTGTCTGAATAATTATTATCACTGTTTTTAATAGATATTTCCTCTAGTTGTATCTCTTCTTTTTTTATCCTTGAAAACATCATCATTGCCCTAAAAAATGTGTGAGCTGGGCTTTGTTTTACATATGCAATTTTGGATGGATAAAGTTTTAGTGTTGCAGCCAATTGAACGCATTCATCTTGCCTAAATGCTGGGAGTAAGATTGCGAAACATCCAGTAGGATTCAATAGTTCATTTACTTTTTCAAATAGTTCCTGTAAGCTTAATGCGTTGCTATGCCTTGCAAGATTCAAGTTGTTATTTTCAGAGTTGAGTTGATTTTCATAGAAAGGCGGATTTGAAATAATCAAGTCAAATTGATTAGATG
>CAMBGO010000256.1 GCA_945866165.1 Chitinophaga pinensis
AATATTGCAACTTACAATAAAGTTTATGGCTCTTTAGGAAGCATCATGATATTGATGTTACTGGTTTTTGTAAACTGCCTTGTATTACTAATTGGTTTTGAATTAAACGTAAGTATCAATTCACTAAAAAGTATTGCTGAAAGAAGAAAACATAAAAAAATTCACCATGAGTAACAAAATAAGACCATTTATATTGGCTGAAACCAATTGGAAAGCAGTAAAAGACACACATTTTGAACTCGCGATTTTACCTTGGGGTGCAACAGAAGCACACAATTATCATATGCCATATGCCACAGACAACTACCAGGTTGATCATATAGCATATAAAAGTGCAGAAATTGCATGGAATAAAGGCGCAAAAGTAATCGTTCTCCCAACCATTCCATTTGGAGTTAATACTGGTCAACTTGATATACCCCTGTGTATGAATATGAATCCGAGTACCCAATTGGCTATATTAAAGGATGTATGTGAAGTATTATCGATTCACAAAATTGAAAAATTAGTGATTTTAAACGGTCATGGTGCAAATAATTTTGTTTCAATCATACGTGAGTTAGCGGGAATATACCCTGATCTATTTGTGTCAGTGGTGAATTGGTTTCAGGCAGCTCCCAAAGATGATATTTTTGAAAATCCGGGCGATCATGCAGATGAAATGGAAACAAGTGTAATGATGCATTTATTTCCCGATCTACTTTTACCTTTATCCGATTCCGGTGATGGGAAAACCAAGAAATTTACTCCAAGCGGATTTCAACAAGGCTGGGCATGGACACAACGCCCATGGTCTAAAATAACCAATGACACCGGATCAGGTGATCCCAGTTTATCAACCCCTGAAAAGGGAGTAAAGTTTTTAGACCGATGTATTGCCAAGATTTCAGAATTTTATATTGAACTTTCAGGTAAGGAAATTGTTTCACTTCTTAAATAACAAATATATCATGCGTGTATTTTTACTTTCAGTGATGTTGCTCAGTGTTTTTTTTTCATATTCACAAGAGTCTTTTGAGGTTTCACTCACAATAAAAGACATCTCAGGAAATCCAATTTCAAATGCGGAAGTTCGTTTTCTCAATTCAGAGATCGGTGTTAAAACTGCTAAAAATGGCACTGTAAAAATTCCAATGCTATCTAAAGGGAGTTATCTAATTCAAATAAAAGCTGAAGGATTTGCAAACTATACGAAATCCCTTTTAATAACTGGGAATAATGATTTTAATGTGATATTGGAAGACAGTTATCGTAAACTTGATGATATTGTAGTTTGCGCAAATAAGAATGATGCATTGTATTACAATACTGCTGGATCAATTACAAGCATTGGAAGTAAACAAATTAAGGATCTCAGGTTATGGGATATACAAGATTTAACTGGACTGGCTCCTAATTTTAATTTGGCTCAATCAGGTGACAATAGAAATATCGCTTTTATAAGGGGTGTAGGTACAACTTCCTATGAACAAGCAGTATCTACTTATATTGACGGTGTTGCCCAATTTACACTTGATAGTTATATACCTCAACTGAATGATATTGAAAAAATTGAAATACTAAACGGCCCGCAAGGAACACTTTATGGCCGAAATGCCATGGCTGGTGTAATTAATATTACAACCAAAAAGCCTGTCAATAAACCTTCATTTAATGCCGGTGTTAGTGTTGCAGGGTTTGGACAAAAAAGATTCAATGCAGCGGGACAATTGCCATTGATAAAAGACAAGCTATTGGCATCTATTAGCATTCTACATGATATTCGGAATGGGTATTTTACAAATGATTTTACTGGAAATTATTTCGATAAGCAAAAACAAACAGGACTTAATTTTCAGTTGCGTTATTTTATAAACAAACGATGGATAGCGCAATTGGACCATAAATCGTATTGGGGAGAAAATGATGGAGCCTTCCCTCTTTCATCAGACATAACTGAGGCACTTAAAAAACCCTTTCCTCTTTCACAAGATCAGCAATCTACAATGCATGACAGAACAACAAACAATTCAATTGTTGTTAAATATAAAGGGGAGAAAGTAGATCTATCGATTCAAAATTCTTTACAACAAAATTATAGATACTATCACGATGTGTTAGACGCAGATTTTTCAGCTTATAATATTGTTGGTATCTATAACAATTATGGTAAAGATTATAATTTCTCAAGGGCATTTACGCAAGAAATAAGGCTAAGCTCCAAGGATCAATCCAGCTCTAAACTTAAATGGATTGTTGGCTCATATTTATACAATCAGTATAGTCCAACGAAACAAGCCACTGTATTTGGCAAGAATGCAGATTTCATAGGGGCTCCAATGAATAACTTTTCAGTAATCAATAATAATACATCCAATAACAATGGTTTAGCCATCTATGCCAATGGAACGTATTCACTTTCAGAGAAGTTTTCAATCATATCTGGAATTCGATTTGACAGAGAGAACAGAAAACTATCGGTTTCATCAGCATTTGAAAAAAAGCCAGATCCGGCCATAGTAACAAATCCTGAAACATCAGAAAAGATCGCCTACTCTGCAATATCCCCGAAGGTTGGAATTCAGTTTACACCCAAAGAAAATAGCTTAATTTACTTGACCTATAACAGGGGATTTAGAACAGGTGGTCTAACTTCAATAACATCAGATCCATCTCAAGTGCCACTAATTGGGTATAAGCCAGAATACAGTAATTCATTAGAGGCAGGGATACGTTCTGAAAGTAAAAATAAAAAAGTGAGGTCTGGTTTCATTGTATTCTATACCACTGTAAATGACTTACAGATTCCTACACTTGTGCTTCCAGACGCCATTACAATAACCAAGAATGCAGGAAAATTAGAATCAAAGGGAATTGAGTATGAATTAAATGCCATTGTCTTTAAAGGGTTAACAATGAATTATACTGGAGGAATGACTGATGCAAGATTCAAGTCATTTAAAACCGGTCAAAATGGTGATATTGTTGATTTAGCTGGCAAAAGACAAATCTTTACTCCCCTATCAACGGATTTTATATCATTTCAGTACGAACGAAAAATTGACAAGGCTAAAAAAATTGGAATGTTGTTAAGGGCAGAGTATAAATTCTTCGGTAAACAATATTTTGATGTGGCTAATAATATCAAGCAAGACCAATATGGATTATTGAATTTACGAGCGGGTATAGAATACAAAAATACAGAGCTTTCAATTTGGTCTAGAAATACAGGAAATCAAAAATATATTGCATACGCTTATGACTTTGGTGCAGTATATCTTGGTAATCCTAGAGTGGTTGGAATGAGTTTGGCAGTGAAATTATAATTATCAGAATTAAGTAT
>CAMBGO010000257.1 GCA_945866165.1 Chitinophaga pinensis
AAATTTATACTGGCCCATTTTTAGGTCAAGTAGTGAATAACGATCACTACCTGTGTAAACTGTATTACCGGTACCCCAGAAACCAGAAAGTATAGCTTCTAATGAATTGGTTAATTTATAGTTTAATGATCCACCTACTTTGAAGTTTAATGTATTTGGATTAACAACTTCCTTTTCTGTATATCCTGTACGAGATACTGGAATAGGATTTGTTGTTAAAGTAGAAATATATGGGGCAAGAAAAGGAGCTGCAGATGCAACACCATTTAAAACCTGACGTAAGTCAATAGTTGTTTCATCACCATATGAGTTCATTCCATCGTAATTAGGATCTGTTTCTCTTGTCCCAGGAATGATTGAACCAAGAAACGGACCACTACGAGATACATTTCTTTGATCATTTGCAAGCCAATCTTTTGCTTGTATCAGACCCGCTGTGAATTTGAAAGCAAATTTTTCAGATATTTTCTTTGCGTATCTAATATCCCAGTTATAGTACGGTGAAGGAGTTCTGTTTTTACCATCTACATTCATGATACCAGTTTTTGCCTGGAAGGACAATCCTTGGTACTTAAATGGATTTTTACTGTTAATCAACAAGGTTCCATTCATACCACCTGAGCCATAAAGAGCTGATGATGCACCCTGCAGTAACTCCATGTTGTCAACGTCTAGTTCACTTAATCCAACAATGCTACCAACAGCAAAGTTAAGACCAGGAGCTTGGTTGTCCATTCCATCAACTATTTGTGTGAAACGTGTATTACCACTACCTGCAAAACCTCTTGTGGTAACTGTTTTGAAGGTTAAACTAGACGCAACCATATCCACACCCTTCAAGTTTGTTACCATATCAAAGTAATCTGCTGCAGGTAGGTTCCTGATTGCTGTACTACTCAAACGCTCGATCGATACTGGAGATTCGAGAATACGTTGAGGTGTTTTTGTAGCAGATACAACCACCTCTTCACCTAATGTCGAGCGAGATTGTAAAGAAACTTCTACATTTTCACCAGCAGAAGCAACTGATACTTCCTTGAAATCATATCCAGTAGAAGAAAAAAGTAGAATTACTGGAAATTTGGTTGTTGAAGGAAGTGATATTTTAAAATTACCATTTGGGTCTGTAAAAGTTCCTTGATTAGAATTTTTCACAGAAACGGAAATGGAGGCCAACGACTCCCCCTCAGTTGCACCCTTCACGTGTCCCGTTACCGTAACTTTTTGTGCTAAAACAATAGCTGGCAGCATCATTAAAAAGAATACTGCGCAGTAAGCTAATCTTTTCATAAGCGATAATTTTGGTCAAATTTTCAACAAATTAAACATTGTTCCCTTCATAAAAAAATTTCTATATCAAAAAAAGGAGTATGTAACGATTTAAAACTTGGAAGTATCAATTAGCAGGGGTATTTTAGCTACATGAATTCATTTAATTTCCCTGTTCAAACTGCTTTTTATTCAGGTAAAGTAAGGGATGTTTATACGATAAATGACAAATATCTTGTCATGTTAGCAAGTAACCGAATTTCAGCTTTCGATGTCATTCTTCCAAGAGAAATCCCATATAAAGGCCAGGTTTTGAACCAAATAGCTGCATATATGCTTGAAAAAACCAAGGATATATGTCCAAATTGGCTGATTTCAGTTCCCGCACCCAATGTTTCCATTGGTTTCAAATGCAACCCGTTTAAGATTGAAATGGTAGTAAGGGGGAATCTGGTCGGCCATGCCTGGAGAACCTATCAATCTGGTGAAAGGGTCTTATGTGGTCAGATACTCCCTGAAGGCTTGAAAGAAAACGATTTTTTTGCTGAACCAATTATCACACCCTCTACAAAGGCATCAGCAGGGCATGATGAAGACATCAGTGAAAAGGAAATTATTGCTCAGGGACTGGCATCAGAGGAAGAATGGGATATACTAAAAAAAGATTCCCTTAAATTATTTGAAAGGGGAAAACAAATTGCTGCAAAACAAGGCCTAATTCTTGCAGATACTAAATACGAATTTGGTACTCTTGATGGTAAGATTGTACTGATGGATGAGATACATACTCCCGATTCTTCGAGGTATTTTTATGCAGAAGGTTTTGAGGAACGCCTTGCAAAGGGTGAGAAACAACAGCAATTAAGCAAAGAGTTTGTGAGAGAATGGCTGATCAAAAACAATTTTATGGGGAAGCAAGGTCAAGTAGTACCAGTGATGGATGATGAGTGGATTAAAACCATTTCTGATCGGTACATAGAATTATATGAGACAGTAATTGGTTCATCATTCCAACCTGAAATACTTACACCTGAAGAAACTGCTAGAGTGGTTGATGAATCGCTGAAAAATCTTTAGGATTAATTTTTATTGTTTTTTCTAGTAATCAATTCAATATTTTTTTTCGATTTATTGAAAACATTTCTTCCCTTGTCGACTCCTTTACGTAGCTTTTTTTGAGATTCAATATCCATTAAGGTAATGGACTTACAATCATCACTACAACTGCCATTAAATGAATTGTTACAATCATCACATTGGATGAAAAGCATGTGGCAACCGCTGTTTGAACAATTTACATGGGTGTCACATGGTTTTCCGCATTGGTGACAATTTGAAATAATATCTTCAGTTATTCTTTCGCCAAGTCGTTCATCAAACACGAAGTTTTTTCCAATGAAATGATTTTCAAGATTATTCTCTTTAACTTGGTTGATGTAATTAATGATACCTCCCTCCAAGTGAAATACATTCTTAAATCCATTGTGAAGCATCCAAGAACTTGCTTTTTCACAACGTATACCACCGGTACAATACATAATAATATTCCGGTCTTTTTCGTGATTAAACATTTCAACTGCCATTGGTAATTGTTCTCTGAATGTGTCACTAGGAATTTCTATTGCGCTATCAATTCTACCAACTTCATATTCATAATGATTCCTCATATCAATAACCATCGTATTAGAATCTTTAACCATTGTATTGAATTCATCGGCATTTACATATCTACCACGATTATTCATTGAAAAAGTAGGGTCTTCAATACCGTCAGCCACTATTTTTTTTCTAACCTTTATATCAAGAACATAAAAAGCAGTGTTGCTTTCTTCTATTGCTTTATTTAGGCGCAAATTTTTTAATGCCGGTTCGGAGTTGATAAAGTCTTTTAGTTTGTCATAATTTTCAACGGGACAACTGATCTGGGCATTGATTCCCTCGGTGGCGATATAAATACGTCCCTTTACATTGATTGAGTCTAGATGGACATACCAGTTGTTCCTGAATATAGTTGGGTCTTCAATTTCAAAATAG
>CAMBGO010000258.1 GCA_945866165.1 Chitinophaga pinensis
CAGTAATAAAAGGCATCCACATTTCATTGTTAACGATATTTTCGAGAACAAGTCTACCAGATGACTTAACCAATCCTGATGATACAATAAAACTTGAAGCCATGATGGCCCCGAGCAATTCAGTTGATTTTCTACCTTCAATAAATCCAAACACAACACCCCATATCATTCCTAGAGGAATACCATTTAAGAACATGAAAAGAAGGTTGTAAGGAAAAGGTACTATGGCAAAAAGAAATAGACTTATCATCGCAATTCCCATTAATATAATCAAAGTCTTTAGTCTATTCTCTTGCCTTAATTCTGCAATAATTTTAATACCAAGTGATTTTGATAAAGTATATCCAATTAATTGTGCAATGATTAATAAAATTTTATAATCGAATCCCCAAAGCTTTAACCCATTGAACGTTGCAGCTGTAAATGGCTTTCGAAATGCATACATACATAAATATGTTACAAATGTTGCCACAGATGCATTCAAGATGAAGTGAAGATTTTTTTTATCAGAACTTATTGTGCTCACTTTTTAAGATTAAAAGCTGTTTCTATTAAATGTGGGAGATCCACTACACTATCGATAATATGAGTGTGTGGATAATTTAAAAGAACGTCTTTGCTATTGGCGCCACTTAGAACACCTATATTACCGACACAGCCTGCGTTATAGCCAGATAAAAGATCCGCTGGTGTATCACCGATTTTAATTACTTGATGAACACTTTGCACACCCAATTCTTTCATTGCAAGGTGTATCAAATAGGGAGTGGGGCGGCCTATGCCATTTGTATCTTCTACATCGAGTGTAAGATCGACCAAATTCCTTTCTTTCCATTTCAAACCATCCATGATCGCCGTATTGACATCTTTATGAAAACCTGTATCAGTGGCAACTAGAATATTATTTTGATGACACCAGTTGAAAACATCTTCAGCTCCGGGCATTGGCTTTACCTGTCTTTTATAATATTCAACCATTATGATTGAATAATAATTAAATATTTTTAATGCCTCTTGATGATATTCAGGGAATGAATACTGTTCAAGGTTTTCAATTAAAACTTCATGGCCATTATCCCTGGCAATCATGAATTCGTACAAATGGATTTTATTGGTGCCAATTGTTTTTTGAAAATCCTCAACAGTTGCAGTTAAACCAAAATGATGTGCACCTTCGTAGAGGCATTGAGCAACAGCATTATCATCGCTTACCGTAGTACCAGAAAGATCAAAAACAACCAATTTTATATTGCTCATCATTATTTTATTAATTCAATCGAATACCTACTCGAAAAGGATTTTCTTTTATTGCATATTGATAAGCTTCTGTCGTGTTTTCGAGTCTAAAGTCTCCTTTTATCATACATTTGAAATCATACATATCATGACATTGTTCCATAAATTCAACAGCGGTCATTAAATCTTCTTTGTTATAATTGTGAATACCTTTAATTGTAATTAGTTTACGAACAATTTGTTCTGCATTCACAGGAATTGAGGGTTGCGTAAAAGTAGATCCAACCCATACTGCTGTTCCTCCTATATCCAACAATCCAAGAGTAGATTCTATAGCGGTTGTTGAGCCACTGAATTCAAGAACGACATCAACTTTTGGGTCTGCACCCAATAAGAGCTGAAAATTTTTTATCATTTCAATTGAAGTCTCAGCACTTTCCAAAGCAAAATGCGATCCAAATTGCAATGATGTTTTCGAACGATCTAAATTACTATCAATCGAAATAATTTTTTTGGCCTTCATCCATGATGCCATGGCACATGCAATAGTTCCCAACATACCAGTTCCACATACCACAATGCATTTATCTTGAATCGAGCCTGCCATTCTTATTGCTGCTGCAACAGTTGCTACAGAACAATTTATTAAAGAGGCAATTTCATCAGGAACGTCATCATTTATTTTTGCAATGGGAGTGTTCTTCCTTAAAATAATATATTCAGCCAAGCCTCCATGCAAAGTGCTATCAGCCTTTATCTGTTCATGTCCATACTTAAAAAGGTCTTCGGCTTTTTGTGGAATTCCTTTTAAGGAATACTGTGAAAGTGGATTGCTTGCATAGATGCCCCATGTTATTCGATCCCCCTTTTTTAAAGACACTCCTCTAATATCAACTAAACCATGCTCTTCAGCAGCCTCAATTATTATACCCACTATTTCATGTCCTAATATTGTAGGCGATTTTTCTTTTCGCTTTCCTTCAAAAGTATAGATATCACTTCTGCAAATTGTAGTGTAGATATTCCGAACAAGCAATTCACCTTCATTTAATGCTGGTATTTCAACATCATGTACATTAAATGACATGGTGCTATCATTAAAGGAAGCGATTTTAGAAACAGCCATTGTATTATATAAATTGCTCTAATTCCTTTAAAGAATCAACAATGTGATGAGGAGCATAAACAGCCAGTTCGTTTCTAGTATAAGCTCCGGTTGTTACTGCAGCAACAAGTCCGCAACCCGACATAAAACCTTCTTGAATATCAACCATGGTATCACCTATTTTTATTACGGATTTGACATCTTGGACATCAGCCCTTTTCATCAATTCATTAATCATAAAAGGGAATGGTCTTCCTTTTTCTACTTCATCACTTGCAATATAATGATCGATAAATCCTTTTTCCAGCCATTGCAGACGATCAAGAACTACCTCTACAATTACCCTTGGAAAACCCGAATCTAAGGTAACTACAATATCCTTCGACTTAAGAAACATAAAAAAGTCTTCAGCGCCAGATATCGCTTCTACCTCGGGAGAATTACTATAGAATTTTATCATTTCTGCCACAAACAAATCATGAATCAATTTTACCTTTTCTTCAGATACCTCAATATTTTTACTGCTTAACACTTTTGCGATAGCCTCTGTTTTTTTAAACCCCATCAATGGGTTGATTTCTTCCACGCTAAGATCAACTCCATAATGAATAAATGCCTGCACAAATGAAATTGCAACAAAATCTTTATCAACCACGGTTGTTCCTGCAATGTCTAACACAGCAAGTTTGAATTTACTTTTCATACGCTTAGTGATATTGATTGATTAAATGAGCTACAGCCATGTCCTTATACTTCTGCAAGGAAGGCAATTGTCTTCCAACGATCTTTGCCATATCATCCCATGTTCTCATTTTAATATAGTCGTTGAACATTGGATCAGTCTCAAAAGATACTGCTTCTACAGCATCCATCCTTCCGCCTTGGTGTTCAAGGGTTTTTTTACTCGCCTCCGAAAGCTTGTTATAATAATCTGGAAATTTGAAAGTAAGAAAGCGTTT
>CAMBGO010000259.1 GCA_945866165.1 Chitinophaga pinensis
AAAGATAAACTGGCTTTAAAATATGTCATTTTTGGAGGAGAGGCCTTACAGCCTTCCAAGCTCAGATGGTGGCAAAGTCAATATCCGGATACGAAATTAATCAACATGTATGGTATTACAGAAACTACTGTGCATGTAACTTATAAGGAAATAGGACCTGATGAAATAAATCAGGGGATTTCAAATATTGGTAAACCTATACCTACACTAAGCTGCTATGTGTTAGACAGAAACGGTAACTTCTGCTCTCAGGGCCAAACTGGTGAACTTTATGTCGGCGGACTCGGTGTTGCAAGAGGATATTTAAATCAGCCGATATTAAACAAAGAGAAGTTTGTTAATAATCCTTTTGAAAAGCAAGGCACATTATATAAAACCGGCGACTTAGTACGATGGCTGGAGGATGGCAGTTTAGAGTATATAGGCAGAATTGATGACCAAGTAAAAATTAGGGGTCATCGCATTGAGTTGGGAGAGATTGAGCACCTTGCTATTACTCTGGACGGAGTTCATAACGCTGTTGCACTTGCTAAGTCTGTTTTTTCTGAAACCAAGGATATTATTTTATATTATACAGGGGATTTGGAAGATGTATTTGTTAGAAAAAATTTATCTCAAAGACTGCCTGACTACATGATTCCAAAATTTATCCTTAAAATAGATAAGTTTCCCATAAATCCTAATGGCAAGGTAGACAGAAGCAAATTGCCTCTTCCTATTATATCTGTCGGCAGCAGATTGTTTAAGCCTGAATCTGAAGCGGAAATACTTCTTTTCGCAGTATTTAAAGATGTGCTGAAGCTTCCGGAGGATGCCATTGGAGAAGACACATCTTTTATCGGAATGGGCGGTGACAGCATCAAGTCAATACAGGTAATTTCAAAACTGAGGGCTAAAGGGTTTAGCGTTAAGGTGGCCGATATAATGAAAATGCAAAGCATTAAAACGCTCGCCAAAAAACTAGAGGTTCACAACCAGCCAACCTTGAACAAAACCACCTCGGACAAATTCGGCCTTTCGCCCATTCAGCATTTCTTTTTTTATGATGTGCTTGTTGGCGGAGGTGCGGACGAAAAACATTTTTACAATCAAAGTTATCTCTTTGATTTGAATAAGAAATATACCCAATCCTTTATTAAAGACTGTCTGTATGATCTGATTTGTCATCATGATTCATTGCGCTTAAAATTTGAAAAGGAAGGGGATGCTTATTTGGCGAAATACCAACAGCCCTCACGGGCTATCTTTTTACTGAATGAAGTGATATTGCCGACAGGACTAACCGGATCTAATCGGGAAGATTTTATACGCACAGAATCTGAAAAAGTTAAGCAGTCGCTTCATGTGTTTGATGGCCCGCTATTGGGCGCTTTAATATTACAGGATGAAAATGCATCTTCATTGCTTATAACCTGCCATCATCTGGTGGTAGATCTGGTTTCTTGGCGCATAATGATTGACGACCTAAATGAAATTATTCAGCGTAAACAAAATAACACCCAGGTAATCTTGCCGGAGAAGGGCTCCAGTTACTTTCAGTGGGTTTGTGCACTTGAAAAATATGCCGTTAGCCGCAAGGCACAAAAACAGATAGATTTCTGGAATGATGTATTGGCCAGTCCCGGTGATCGCATTGATCTGCAGATGACAGAAGGCAGATCGTTCTTGTCTGATTCTGTGGGTTTCGAATTTTCCGAGACTGATACGCAGAAGTTGTTACAATCACTTTCACACTGTAATCAGATTGAAATAAATAGTGTCTTACTCTATGCAGTAAGTGTGGCTGCAGGTAAGGTTTTGAACATGAAAAATGTGCGGTTTAACTTAGAGGGGCATGGCCGAGAAGAGTTTGATCATGATATCCACATTCACAGAACAGTTGGGTGGTTTACATCCCTTTTCCCATTTAACGTTAATATCAAAGAACTAAGCGATAATCCAATTCAGGCAACGGTTGAATTAAACGCAAGATTGAACACTTTGCCAGATAAAGGATTCGGGTTTAGTGTGCTGCAGCAAAATAAATACCTCCATCAAGATGGTTTCCCGGATTATAATTCCATTGAGTTTAACTACATGGGATCTTTTTACAGTAATGTGGCTAACAATCAGCACTATCAGGCCATTCGCATATCCTCTCTCAATCATGGTTCGGAGAGCAGTCATGGTCTAAAATCAGGAAGTATTCTGTCGGTTGGTAGCATGATTTTCGACAATCAGTTCAGCATAAAAGTTTGGTATGACCAGGCACAGCTTCCCGAAAATGTACTTAAAACTTTCTCTAATGAGATAGCAGCCACCCTGAAGAATGTGGTGTCTGAATTGTTAAGTACAACCGTTGAACTGAAAACAGCTAGTGCATTTAATTACAAGGATATTTCTCCAAGCAGTCTGATGCGGCTTGAAGCAGGCTATGGTCCTATTGAGGATGTGTTGCGTTTGACACCCCTGCAACGTGGAATTTATTTTCATACGGAATTGGATAACGATCCGGAAATGTATTTTGTACAATTCGGATTTTTATTAAAGGACTTGAAAAATACAGCCCTGTTCAAGGAAGTTATAAGTGAAGTGCTGTCTGCCTATGATATTTTTAATGTCGTTTTTACGCGAGAGCTTGACCAACTGCCATTGCAAATTGTCTTGTCGCAATCGCTGGCAGCTATTGAAGAGCTGGATATTTCGTATCTCACTGCGGAGGAGCAAAAAAGATACCTTAAAAACTATTTTATTGAACAGCGAAAAATTCCGTTTAATCTACTATCCGGGAGTTTAATAAGGATAAAACTCCTGAAAGTAGGTGCTGATGATTATTATTTGCTGTGGAATAATCACCATATTATACTTGATGGCTGGAGTACCCAGATATTACTGAATGATATTTACCGCATTTATTCGGATAATTTGCTTTCAGGATCAAAAAGGATTTTTAGCAAGATTGATAATAAAAATAATTTCCGCCAATATGTTGATTGGTTAGATAATTACAACCAAGACAGTGCTATAGAATTCTGGAAAAAATACCTGGAAAACTATGAACCAGTTTTGGATCCGTTTTCTGCTGAAAATAAACACAATATATTGTTTGAAACGCGTGATGCTGAGTTAATATTCGATTCAGAATTAACCGAATCTGTATACAACAAGGCAGCCCAAATGGGACTTACTGTAAGCACCCTTTTTCAGGGTTTGTGGGCCATCATCTATTCAAAATATTGTGTTTCCAATGATGTTGTTTTTGGTATAGTAACCTCCGGAAGGCCTTCCGGACTTGAAAATGTTGAAAATATAGTAGG
>CAMBGO010000260.1 GCA_945866165.1 Chitinophaga pinensis
TTTGGCATTACTTATAAAGAACAAACAGGTATTGTACCTCCAGCAGATGTGGATGTTATTTTAGTTGCCCCAAAAGGATCAGGTACTTCATTAAGAAGAATGTTTTTACAAGGTCGTGGTTTGAATTCAAGTTACGCGATCTTCCAAGACGCCACTGGAAAAGCACATGACAGAGTCATTGCATTGGGTATTGCAGTTGGTTCTGGTTATTTATTTGAAACCAATTTCAAAAAAGAAGTGTATTCCGATTTAACGGGAGAGCGTGGCACATTGATGGGCGCGATTCAAGGCATCTTTGCAGCACAATACGAAGTATTGCGTAAGAATGGACATAGTCCTTCTGAATCATTCAATGAAACAGTAGAAGAATTAACACAATCACTTATGCCACTCGTTGCAGAAAATGGAATGGATTGGATGTATGCCAACTGTTCAACTACAGCACAAAGAGGTGCATTGGATTGGTGGAAAAAATTTCGTGACGCCACATTGCCAGTATTCACAGAATTGTATGCTAGCGTAGCAACAGGAAAAGAGTCTGCACGTTCAATTGATTCGAATAGCAAGGACGACTACCGTGCCAAATTAGAAGTGGAATTAGCAGAATTACACAATAGTGAAATGTGGCAAGCAGGAAAAACTGTAAGAAGTTTACGTCCAGAGAATCAGCCAGGAAAATAAATGCTTGAGCGCTCATTACTGAGGGCTCGAAAAAACTAATAGATGACTTAACTTTGCGGTCATCTTATAAGTAGAAAGGAAAAAAATTGATATGCAGGTTTTAAAGTTTGGAGGAAGTTCGGTAGGTACAACAGACGCAATTTCGAAAGTGATTGCTATTGTAAAACCGCGTGTACAAAATACTCCAACAATTATAGTGGTATCTGCCATGAGTGGCGTAACCGATCAATTGGTTTTATTAGCACAAACTGCAGCACAAGGCAATGAAGGGTACAAAACAATTATTCAAAGCCTATCAGAAAAACATGAAGACGCGGTGCGTAATTTATTACCAGCATCGCAACAGCTTAAAACTTTAAGCATAGTCAAGGAGTTGATCCAAGAAATTGAAACTCATTGTGCTGAATTATTTCATCAAGGTGTATTCAGTTTGTACATGCAGGATCAATTAATGAGTTATGGAGAAATTTTGTCTTCAAAAATTATTGCAGCAGCATTTGAGTCGGAAGGTGTAGATCAAGAATGGTTGGATTCTAGGGCGATGATTAAAACCAATAGTACTTATTCAAGTGCAGTGGTAGAAAGAGTATTAACGAATCAAACCATTCAGCAATATTTTGCAAAGTCTTCTAATCAACATGCATTGTATATCGCGCCTGGCTTTATCGCATCCAATGCAGCAGGCCATACCACTACATTAGGTAGAGGCGGATCGGATTACACAGCAGCGATTTATGCTGCAGCTTTAAATGCATCCATCTTAGAAATATGGACCGATGTAAGTGGGATGATGACGGCAGATCCAAGAATCGTACCTCATGCCAAAGCCATTCCAAAGATATCTTATCATGAGGCAATGGAGTTATCACATTTTGGTGCAAAAATTATTTATCCGCCAACGATTTTGCCAGTGATGCAAGCACATATTCCAATATGGATCAAGAATACTTTTGAACCGGAGCATCCTGGCACCTTGATTGAAAACGCATCTCCAAAAGACAATCATTTTATTCGCGGCATTTCTAGCATCAAAGATATTTGTTTATTGAGTTTAGAAGGTGCGGGCATGGTCGCGATACCAGGGTTTACAAAAAGATTGTTTGATGCATTGGCAAAAAAACAAATCAGTATTATTTTAATTACACAGAGTTCATCTGAACATTCAATATCTGTGGGTGTAAGCATACAGGACACGCATTTGGCAAAAATTGCAGTAGATGCAGAGTTTGAGGAAGAGATTAATATACAGTTACTTGAACCATTGATTATAGAAAAAGAATTATCTATCATTGCCATAGTGGGAGAACAAATGAGAAATCATCCAGGCGTGAGTGGAAAAATGTTTACTGTCTTGGGAGCCAATGGAATCAATATAAGAGCGATTGCACAAGGGTCCTCGGAAAAAAACATTACTGCAGTGATTGAAGCACAGGATGTGCACAAAGCAATGAACTTATTGCATGAGGCATTTTTTGAGTCCACTTATAAGCAAGTCAATGTATACATCGCAGGTGTGGGAAATGTAGGAAGTAAATTAATTGAACAAATCAAACAACAATCGGCTGATTTGCAATCTACCTTAAGATTACAAATTAATATTGTGGGGATTGTCAATAGTAAAAAGTATTTGATTAATACAGCAGGCATTGATTTAAATCATTGGACAGATCAATTGGCCGCAGCACCCTCTGGTACTATTCAAAATTTTGTAAATGCGATTGTGAATCATAATTTACGTAACTCCATATTTGTAGATATTACAGCAAACGCTAGCGTAGCTGATACATATGCGCAACTTTTAAGTCATTCAGTATCTGTAGTTGCTTGTAATAAAATTGCATGTTCATCGGCTTATGCGCATTATGCAAAACTAAAATCACTAGCTCAAAGTCATCATGCAGCATTTTTATTTGAAACCAATGTGGGTGCAGGCTTACCTATTGTAAGTACCTTGAATGATTTAATACATAGCGGAGATGCAATCCATACAATAGAAGCAGTATTGTCTGGCACATTGAATTTTGTATTCAATCATTATGCAGGAGGTACTGACGGAAAAACATTTGTACAAGTAGTGAAGCAAGCGCAGGAAGAAGGTTACACAGAACCAGATCCAAGATTGGATTTAGGTGGAACAGATGTGATGCGTAAAATATTAATCCTAGCAAGAGAAGCGGGACATCCATTAGAAATGGAAGACATCGTGAATGAATCATTCTTACCAGCCCCATGTTTTAATGGATCCGTTGATAATTTTTATAATGAGTTAGAAAAACAAGAACCGCATTTTAAGCAATTATATGATGCAGCTGCAGCAGCGGGATGCAAACTAAAATTTATTGCCAAGTTTGACAAGGATGCGAACGGGAAGGCTACAGCAAAAGTAGGATTACAAAATATCCAACCAAGCTCAGATTTCTACCACTTATATGGTAAGGACAATTTAGTCTTGTTCTATACGAATCGATATCCTGAACTGCCACTAGTGATCAAAGGTGCAGGCGCAGGTGCAGACGTTACGGCGTCAGGGGTCTTTGCTGATATCATTAGAGCAGCAAGGGTGTAGTAAAACTATTTCCCCTTCAAGTA
>CAMBGO010000261.1 GCA_945866165.1 Chitinophaga pinensis
CCTGTTAGCATAAGAAAGTCTTCTTTCAAACATCAGCTAAGAACCGATGCAGCCATGCATTTTGAAAAGGGAGTAGACATAGGACAAACATTGGAAGTCTTGAAATTAGCTACCAACCTGATTTGCAGTGAGGCCGATGGTGTATTGGGAAGCAATCCAGTTGATGTTTACCCAGCGCCAAAAAAACAACCAATTATCATACTGGATTATAGTTACTTAAAAAAATTAAGTGGCAAACAGTATGAAAGAAAAACGGTTATCAAAATTTTAAAGGGATTGCAGTTTGTTATACTTGAGGATAACGACAACTATATTAAAGTAGGAGCACCATCGCACAAAACCGATATTTCTATTCCTGCAGATATTGTAGAAGAAATCATGCGAATAGATGGGTTCGACAACATTGAAATACCGCAGTCAATTAATATAACGCCATCCGTATCGGGAGAAAACCGTGGTAGCATGCTTAAAGAAAAAATCGCTACACTGTTGGTCGGCATGGGCTTTAACGAGATGCTCAATAATTCAATCACCCATTCAGCCTATTACAGTGAAATTGAAATGGGTAGTGCGGTTAAAATGCTCAATAACCTCAGTGCAGAACTAGATACGTTGCGGTTGTCGATGTTGGAAACAGGATTGCAAACGATGGCACATAATCTGAACCACCGTAACGACGACTTGAAATTTTTTGAATTCGGAAAAACCTATTCAAAAAATAATGGAACATTTAGTGAACAGGACCACCTGGCACTTTTCATTTCCGGCAATGCAACAAAAGCATCTTGGAACAACAAGGTTGTTGCTGCTGATATATACTTTATGAAAAGCGTAATTCAATCACTTATGATTCAATCAGGGATTGAAGGAATCAGTTTTGAGGATGGATGCAATATAAATTTTGATTATTTACTGGAAGCCAAGGCAGGAGGCCAGGTATTGGTTTCCATGGGAAAACCTTCAGAAAAGACCCTCAAGTCATTCGATATAAGGGTTCCAATCATATACGCAGATATTCAATGGGAGAAATGGGTTGAGGCCAGTCAGAAAAAAGAGCTCCGATTCAAAGAAATTTCAAGGTTTCCGGCAGTGGAAAGGGACCTGGCCTTTCTGATAGAAAAGAAAGTAAGGTATGCTGATATTGAAAAACAAGTCGCATCACTTTCTTTGAAACAATTGAAGTCGTTCAGCCTTTTTGATATTTTTGAAAGTGAAAAACTTGGAAAGGATAAACAATCAATGGCAATGAATTTTGTTTTTCAAGACGATGAAAAAACATTGAAGGATGAAGAGATAGATAAGTGGATGAAGAAGATCAGCAATATCATCGAAACAACTCTAGCAGCAGAGATCAGGAAATAAAATCAATGAGCAACAACCAGCACATAGAAAAGATTGAGGGCAAACTAAATTTGCTCTTGGGTAAAATCAAGAACCTCAAAAAGGAAAATGAAAACCTACGCAATGAACTTGAAATAAAAAAAAATGAGCAGGTTGAATTGAAAGAAAAAATAGACCGATACACAATCAAGTTAAGCTTGCAAACACCTGATAATTCAAGCATTTCAAAAGAATCAAGATTGGAATTGGAGAAAAAAATCAATGGTTATATAAAGGAGATAGACAAGTGTATTGCACTTTTGGGAGACCAGGGTTAAATACGTTTTACCATCCTTGTTTGAATCACCTCATCACCTTGGCAACATTCTAATGTGTATATGCCATATGGTAAGTCGTTTAAACCTTCCCACTTAAAGGATTCATTTCCTGACCTGATTTTTTTTTCTGTTTTACAACAAATTTTACCATCTTCATTGCGAAGGGCAACCATGATAGGTGACTTTTGTGCTTCATGGATTTCTATCACCATATCATCGATGAATATAACACGTTGTGGTTTGGCAAACATGGTAATCGATAGTTTTTGAAACTTTAAAAAATAAAAAAAACGAAAAAGTGTATAATTTGTGAATAAATATACCAAAAATCAAGTAAATGCAAAATTTTATCCCAATAAATATTGTTCTTGGCGGACGAACCTACCGGTTAAAAATCAAAACAGAGGATGAGGAAAAAGTGAGGGCCATGGCCAAAAAACTCAATGAGCAGCTGACCGTTTTCAAAACTGAATATGCCGGCAAGGACATGCAAGACTATCTGGCCATGGTATTGCTATGGCATGTATCTGAAAAACTAGAGGCTAAGCCATCACAAGAAGTAGATTTAACCCAGCTAGATAACATTGAAAAAATGATAGATAAGGGACTTGAAGATTAACAACTTAAAAGGCTGAAAAGCTTAGTTTTAAGCCAATTTATAACTACAATTTGTTAACTTCGTGCCTATTGCCCGAATGAATACAACTTTCGAAGGGAGTGATTATGAAAAAGATAAAAACAATTAAGAATGGAATCGCAACTCATTATACCCATCATCACAGGGATTTTGGCCTTAGTGGTCGGACTTGGCCTGGGTAAAATTATTTTCGCCAAAAACACACAGGAAAAACTAGAAGAAGCCAGAAAACAGGCTGCCCAAATTCTTTCAGATGCCCAATTCAACTCAGAGAACCTAAAAAAGGAAAAACTTTTAGAGGCTAAGGAAAAATTCGTTCAGTTGAAGGCGGACCACGAGAGCGAAACCCTTGAAAGGAACCGAAAACTAGGTGATGCCGAAAACAGGATTAAGCAGAAAGAACAAGGCTTGAGCCAAAAAACAGAGTCTCTTGACAAGCAAATCAAGGAAAATGAAAGCATAAAAGATCACCTAAACAAACAGATCGAGATTGTAAATCAGAAAAAATCTGAGCTTGAAAAACACCAGGAAGAACATGTTAGAAAGCTTGAAAAAATAGCTGGTCTTTCTGCTGAAGATGCGAAGGCCCAATTGATAGAGAGTCTCAAGCAAGAGGCACAAACAAGGGCACTTTCTTTACAACAAGAAATTATAGAAGAAGCTAGGCAAAAGGCTAACAAAGAAGCCCGCAAGATCATCATTCAGACAATTCAAAGAACTGCTGCAGAGCAAACTATTGAAAATACAGTAACTGTTTTCCACCTTGAAAGCGATGAAATGAAAGGTCAAATCATCGGAAGAGAAGGAAGAAATATACGTGCTATAGAAGCTGCAACCGGAGTTGATTTGGTTGTTGATGATACCCCCGAAGCAATCGTATTATCATCTTTCGACCCACTAAGAAGAGAGATAGCCAGGCTTGCTCTTCAAAGGTTGGTAACAGATGGCAGGATTCACCC
>CAMBGO010000262.1 GCA_945866165.1 Chitinophaga pinensis
CATTAGAGCAATTCGTTCTATGTATCACCAAACCTTTTCCGGTTGAAACAAATCCAAACACATCATCGCCAGGGATGGGCTTACAACAATTTGCCAGTGTATAAACAATTCTATCGCTACTCTCTCCAAAAATGATTAACTCAGTATCTTTTTTCAATACGCCTTTAGACAAATTGGCCTGATTTTTTTCAGGTTCTATTTCAGGTACTTTTATCAATACAATCTTTTCACTTATAACTGAAAACTCTTTTAGCTCCTTTAGATCAATCTGCTTTAATGCAATACGATAAAAGAGGTCAAGCGGTGACGAAAGCTTATAATATGAAACCAATTCATCAATATTAAATTGCGATAGCGGAGCACCCAATGAAGCAAATTTTCGCTCTAAGATATATTTTCCATCATCAGCAAATTTCCGCTTCTCATCGCGCATGGTGTCCTTGATCCTGTTTTTTGCTTTTGCAGTTACCACCAAAGAGAGCCAGTCTTCACTTGGCTTTTGCTTATTCGAAGTGATAATTTCAATCTGGTCGCCACTGCGAAGTTTATATCCAATCGGGACCAACTTGTGATTCACCTTTGCGCCGATGCATTTTGAACCAATTGCGCTGTGAATTGAAAATGCAAAATCGAGTGCACTAGAACCAACAGGTAGCATCTTAACATCACCCTTTGGTGTATAAACATAAATTTCTTCTGCCAAAAAAGATGTTTTGAAATCCTGCAAAAAATCGATTGAACTAATATCATCATTCCCCAAAACCTCCTTGATTTGTGTAAACCACTTGTCAAATCGATCATCTTCAGCTCCACCCTCTTTGTATTTCCAATGAGCAGCCAATCCTTTTTCTGCAATTTCATTCATTCGCCTTGAACGCACCTGTACTTCAACCCACTTACCCTGAAGCCCCATAACGGTGGTATGAAGCGCCTCATATCCATTTGACTTCGGATTGCTAAGCCAGTCGCGCAAGCGATCGGGATATGGATTATACATGTCTGTGATGATTGAATATGTTTTCCAGCAAGCTTCTTTCTCCAAATCAGAAACAGTATCCACAATTACCCTGATTGCAAACAAGTCATACACCTCCTCAAACTCGATATTCTTTTTTTTCATCTTATTCCAGATGGAATGAATCGATTTTGGTCTTCCGTAAATTTCATATGCAAAACCAGCTAAGTCTAACTTTTCTTTTACCGGTCTTATGAATTCATTGATATATTTCGTACGTTCCCTTTTGGTATCAGCCAATTTTCTTGCAATCTGTTTGTAGGTTTCAGGCTCAAGGTATTTCATGGAAAGGTCTTCCATTTCGGTTTTGATATTATATAACCCCATACGGTGAGCCAATGGTGCATATACATAAACAGTTTCTGAAGCTATTTTCAACTGTTTTTCATGCTTCATACTATCGAGGGTTCGCATATTATGAAGACGGTCTGCCAACTTTATCAGAATAACCCTTGGATCATCCGTTAGGGTAAGCAGAATTTTTCTAAAATTTTCTGCTTGTTGAGAACTGTTATTGTCTACAACAGTTGCAATTTTTGTAAGACCGTCAATAATCCTGGCTATTTCTGAACCAAATTCCGTTTGTACTTCCTCCAAGGTTAAATCTGTATCTTCTATTGTATCGTGTAACAGTGCACAGATTGTTGAACGAACACCAAGGCCAATTTCATCAACACATATCATGGCAACAGCTAGGGGATGAAAAATATAAGGTTCGCCGGTTTTTCGGCGCATGGTTTTATGGGCTTCTACGGCCATCTCAAATGACGATCGCACTAGTTCTTTGTCGCCACCTTTCAACTTGGGCTTTAAAGAACGCAGCAGGGACCTATATCGCCTAACAATTTCTTTTTTCTCCTGAACGTCATCAAGAGCATATTCCTGGGGTGTAATATTGTTTTCTGATCCCTCCATCCAAACAAATTTACTGAAATTAGATTCTACTGCATTTTTTCAATTGAAATTACTACCTTTGCTGCCCATTTGGAAAGAGAGGTTGCACAAGCACTTTTTTACGAAAACTGCGGGTGTGGTGAAATTGGTAGACACGCCAGACTTAGGATCTGGTGCCGCAAGGTATGGGGGTTCGAGTCCCTCCACCCGCACTACCTCTCTTTTCTTTTTTTAACCAAGTTCATTTATGGCACAGATTACCAGAGACCAAATAGCTCCTCTGCACGAGAGAATCAAGATTACCGTTTCCCCTTCAGATTACAATCCAGCCTTTGAAAAATCATTGAAGAATTATGCGAAAACCGCAAATATTCCTGGTTTTAGGAAGGGACTGGTTCCAACCGGCATTATTAAGAAAATGCATGGCGCTGCCGTATTTACGGAGGAGGTTTTAAGAACGATTGAGAAGGAATTAACCCAGTATGTGCAGACTGAAAACATCTCGTATCTTGGCCAACCCCTGCCCGAGGATGAAAACGATCCAGGTACATTCAATTACAATGAACCAACAGATTATAGCTTTTCATTTGAAATAGGACTGAAGCCAATATTTTCACTACCCAACTTTGAAACCCTTCCAACTACGCTTCACCTAGTTGATGCAACACCTGAAATGATTCAGGAGGAATTGGATAGGATGCAACAACGCCTGGGCAAAATGACAGAACCCGAAACCATCACAAGGGAAGAAGATGTAATCAACGTGCGTTTTGAAAAATCTGATGCAGAAGGGAATCCCATTGAAGGAGCTGAACCAAAAGAAAATTCATTGCTGTTAAAATACTTCAGTGAATCACTCAGAAAACAATTGATTGGAAAGAAAAAAGATGAAACTATAACCATTCAGCTATCTACTGCATTTGATGACAAAGAAAGAGAATGGGTTGCTGGAGACCTTGGATTGAACAAAGATAATGCAGAAGAGATGAGTCAACATTTTCTCATGCACATCAGCAAAATTGGTTTCGTTGAAAAAAGAGAACTGAATGAAGCCTTTTTCAATGAAGCCTTGCCTGGCAAAGAAATAAAATCAGAAGAAGAACTAAGAAACGAAATTCGCACACAAATAGAAGCATATTGGAAACACCAGGCACAACATATGCTTGAGCACGAAATTTTCCATATTCTCTCAGAAGAAACCATGATGGATTTTCCTGAAAATTTCCTGAAAAAATGGCTTCTAAAAACAAACGAAAACAAACAAACTGCAGAAGACATTGAGAAAGAATTTCCAACTTTCCTAAATCAATTGAGATGGACCTTGGTTAGCAATGAAATCG
>CAMBGO010000263.1 GCA_945866165.1 Chitinophaga pinensis
CTGCTTTCAACAGAAGGCGGCACCAGGTACTGGCAGTTATACCTGGATGGATCGCATGTGGGAATTTATGAATCACAAGGGGTTCAACAAATAATTTTATATAGTTAAATTATAGAGTTTTCATGAAGGCAAACACAAGACGCTACCTCGGTTTATTCATCTTGGCGCTGGGTTTATTCTCACCCATGCAAATTTTTGCAAAAAAAATAGACAAAGCCATTCAGCAAATTCGATATTCATTTGTAAAGCCCGATGGAGATCATTTTTGGCGTTTTCTAAATCATGATGATTCACATTGGCGATTAGCCAAAGATGCGTCTGAAATAGGTATTGCGGTTGCCAAAGAAAAACCTTCGGAGGTTTATGTTCGCATTGAAGTAAATCATACTCCGGCAACACTCAATAATTTCTACTTCAAAATGAAAAATAGCGGACCAATGGAAATATATGTCAACGGTGCGAGTGAACATGGTTCGAATAAAGAAAGCCTAAAAATGAAAGATTATAAAATTCATCCCCGACGGATTGATGTTATAGGCAAAAACTTATATGCCATTTATTTTAAAAACACTTCAAACGAAGCACCTGTTTTCGATCTTCAAATTAAAAATTCAGAATGGATATCTACTGATACGGCCAAAAATTACCCTGCTCCAGTACTAAGCGTTTTAAGTCGTGATGCCGAAGTCTGCAAAGGTGGCGATGGTGCTTATTACTTAACCGGAACTACCGGCGACGATACGTTTTTAAAACCAAATCCCAATTATTGGCTTATCTCGCCTGGTATACAGGTATTTCGTTCTACCGATTTAAAAAACTGGAAAACACTTGGTTTTGTATGGACTTTTGACAAAGATGGCACGTGGAATAAAGATTTTGGAACTTTTGGAGGACGCGGACCCGCACGTGGCATTTTTGCTCCCGAAATAAAATATAATAAGGGTAAATACTGGATAAACTATTCTGTTAACCACAGTAATAAAACACATACTCATGGCATTGGGTTGCTTTGGGCTGATAAACCTGAAGGACCTTACACCGAAGTATCTCCTGAAAAGCCAGTAACTGATGGATTCGATTCGAATCTTTTTTTCGACGATGATGGCTCTATTTATATCTTAAAACATGGTGGCCAAATAGCCCGTTTAAAAGATGATATGACTGCTACAGCCGAACCATTTAGAGAATTATCGCCTGCAAATTATCCGCAAGTTGGATATGAAGGAGTTCACCTCTTTAAATACAAAGGAATCTACTATCTAACTTCAGCGGAGTGGAATGTTCATAGCGATGGAAAAATAAGTTATGACAGTATGATTGCCTCATCGACCAATATTTATGGACCGTATGGAAATCGATATTGTGCTTTACGCTACGGCGGACATAACGGATATTTTGAGGGTCCAAACAATGACATTTATGCTACAATTTGGTGCTACCCCGATCAAGACAAGCATTGGCAAAAAGTTTCAATTGTAAAAATGAAGTTGAACAATAAGGGAATGTTTCAACCCAAATCAGAATAGCCTTTAATTTAATACCAGTCAGCTGATAGAGAAATGGAGAGTTTATCAAATTTTTTCAGGTTTTAGTAAGCTTGTGGTGCTTTTGCACCGAAAAGAGGAACATCGCCGCAACCAAGTACTTCTTGAAATTTCAATAACAAGCCCCAATCATTATTCTTTCTGATAATTGTTATCAATAGGTTTTCCTTGATAATTAATTTTATTATAAGGTACTGTTTCCGTTTCATCAATGGTATAGTGCCATTTTTTTACATATTCCATGCCCGGCAGAAAATCGTCATGCCTTTCCTTTAGTAAAGACATTAATTTCTTTTCAAGGTCAATTTTTATAGTTTGATAGAGGGGGTCAGCAACTAGGTTTTGTAGTTGGTACGGATCCTTAAGATTATCAAATAATAACCATGGCCCGGTTAGGTCTTTTACATAGGTATATTGCTTGGTGAAAACGCCTCTATATTCTTTCCCTCCTTTACGGCGTGGCCATTGTCCAAATGGCTGAACGCATGATATCAGTGTTGCTTCAACGTTATCCTTTTTTTTGCCTAAAAGTATTTTTGAAAGGTCTTTTCCTTCTACCTCATTCGGAATATCCAACCCGCTTAAGGCCAATAATGTTGGCATAATATCCGGAGAATTGATCAGTACGTCGCAATTTCTCCCCTTATTGCCAAATGCAGCCGGGTAAGAGATTAAAAAAGGAACTTTAATACTTTCGTTGTAGGGTTGCTGCTTGTTAGTTTGCCCATGTGCGCCCATCATGTCTCCATGATCTGCGGTGAAAACAAATATGGTGTTATCTACTATTCCACTCGTTTGTATCATTTTCCAAATTTCACCAATACAATCATCCAATGCAGCCATGTGAGAATAATAGCCTTTAATAGCAATTTCAATTTTTTGGCGCATAGAATCAGGAACATTAGGAGCCAGTTTGATTTGCTTATCGCGAAAAAAATTGCGGTATTTTTCCGGCGCTGTGGGGAATGGGTCATGAGGTGGACCCAAGGATAAAAAAAGCATAAACGGCTTGTTGTCTTTTGCATGTTCACTTATATAAGCTACAGCATCTTTACTTTGCGCAATTGCGTCATATCCATCCCAGTATAATTTTTTTGGTGAATTTCCGTAATAGTAAGGTGAATGATTATAGTCGTGGGTGCACTCCAGTGCTTTCCAATATTCAAAACCCTGATGCCGAGATTCCGGAATATAACTTTCCCTGCCATGTCCATCGATATGCCATTTACCTATAAATCCGGTGTTGTAACCATTTTTTTTGTAGACTTCGGCGATGGTTGTCAAGTTTGTATCAAGCATCACATCATTCATAAACATACCAGTTGTAGTAGGATACATGCCCGACATTATCTGTGCACGATAAGGGGTACAAACTGGCATTCCTGATACTGCATTGTTTAAATTTAAACTATGTTGGGCTATCCGATCAATGTTTGGGGTAATTACATCCGTATCTCCGTTATAACCTGTGGACTGAGCCCGCCATTCATCGCAAATAATATATACAATGTTTGGAGCCTTGTTTTTTTGTGCCGTGACCACTTCGGCAACCAACAAGGTGGGAAAAACTAAGATAATTGACGTCAATAGTTTCATAAAACTGATTTAGTGAATGAACTTAGAAGAATGTCAGGGTAATTACGTCCTGCTCCGTCTTGTATTTGAAAGGGGTACATTTTATTTTAGGCAGATTGGAGC
>CAMBGO010000264.1 GCA_945866165.1 Chitinophaga pinensis
GTCAAAATTGCTAAAACATCAAAACCAATACCGCCTAGCATTCCTAGAAAATATGGAATCCTAATGGAGGATAGTTTTTTACCCATTTTATTTGTGACAACACTTGTGAGCTCGTTCATTGTTAAATCAGGCTTATCAACATAATTATAAATTTCAAAGCCAGCCTTCTCATTCAATAATAATTGGTCTATAAAAGCAACTATGTTACCCACGTAAGCCATCGACTTTTGGTTTTGTCCTTTACCAATCATCATAAATGAACCCGATGAAATTTGTTTCAGTAGGTTGTATACATTTCCCCTATTTCTCTCACCAAAAATTACAGTTGGCCTTATAATTTGGACTTGTCTGTTTTCAGGATCTTTCTCAAACCATTCTCTTAAAACCTCTTCAGCTTGTAATTTGCTTTTACCGTAATGATTGAATGGATCAGTTGGGTGTTGTTCGTTAGGATTTTTTTTATTCAAACCATATACCGCTACTGAACTTGTAAAAATGATCTTTTTAACACCATTTTGATCCATGGCATCCAATACATTTTTCGTTCCTTGAACATTTACATCGTAGTACAAAGATGTTGGACTTACATCATCACGATGCTCAGCTGCCAACAAAACAATTTTTTCCGCACCCTTTAGATGTCCAGAAATTTGTTCTGTACTCCTCACATCTGCAATTGAAGTAATGTCATTGAAAAAATGTGATGGATTCTTATCGATGTTTTGTACAACCTTTTTTTGCTTTTGCAATAATTCCAAAAGCAAAGTGCCAACAAATCCAGATGCGCCGATAGTTTTGATCATTATTAATCTTGGTTTTTTTGAAGAAAACAAATTACTTCAAATATTTCAAACTAGCTCTGATTAAAGTAAAAGTGGTATAATATATTGCTCTTAACAAAGACATTTTTTCATTTACTCTGTAAATTTGAAAAATCCAATGGATTGCCTTTAATTTATTACTTGAAATTGAGGAATCTCTTACTCGGTATTGAGCCAAAACTGTCCCAGTATTTTTAGCAACAAAACCTTTCCTCAGAATCTCTAACCAAAGAATATAATCTTCGTGCCCATGTTTTTTAAAATACATTTTTCCAATCTTAGCAGTATCATATATACATGTGCTGCATCCAATTACATTGCCTTTCAGGAGTTCCATGTAACTTACAACTTGTGGAGCTGTAATAAATCTGTTTTTTCTCAAACCAGCTTCATCTATTTTTTCATAGTCGGAAAATACAATTGCAACGCGGTCATCTTGGAATAAATTATTCTGATATTCCAATTTCCTACTTTCCCATATGTCATCACTATCCAAAAAAGCAATAAATCTTCCGATAGATTTCTCAATTCCAATGTTTCTTGGCAAAGCTGGAGAGCCAGAAGGATAATTTGTTTTATAGTATTTAATTCTCCCATCTTTTTCTATAAATGATTCAATAATTCTTCTTGAATCATCTGTTGAACAATCATCAACCATTATCAATTCCCAGTCAGTATACGTTTGGGAAATAACCGAATTTATAGTACTGTACAGGAACTTTTCTGAATTATATACCGGTGTAATTATTGAGAACATAATTTATCTTCTGAGTTAATTGTTATAGTAAATTCTTGGGGATTTATTAAATTAACTTTGATTTTTAGAATCGCTTGTGCGCTATTTCTAAATATACTTTTCGAATTCCATGTTCCAATCCAATAATTGATTCCCAACCCAATTCTTTGAGCCTCAATACATCCATCAATTTTCTTGGTGTGCCGTCTGGTTTAGTTTTATCTAAAACGATTTCTCCTTCAAAGCCAACAATTTCCTTCACCATTTTAGCTAAATCAATAATTGAAATGTCATGTCCAACGCCGATATTTAAAAACTCTTTTTCGTTATAGTTTTTCATCAAGAAAAGACAGGCATCGGCCAAATCATCAACATGTAGGAATTCTCTTAACGGGGTACCAGAACCCCATATGGTTACTGATTGATCACGATTATTTTGGGCTTCGATGAATTTTCTTAACAGAGCTGGTAAAACATGTGAATTATTTAAATCATAGTTATCATTCGGACCATACAAGTTTGTTGGCATTACTGATATAAAGTTGCAGCCATATTGATCTCTGTAGGCTTCACACATTTTAATTCCTGCAATTTTTGCAATCGCATATGGCTCATTGGTGGGTTCAAGTAAACCAGTCAAAAGATACTCCTCTTTCAGGGGTTGTGGTGCATTTTTTGGATAGATGCATGAAGAGCCCAAGAACATTAGTTTTGTTACGCCATTTTCGTATGAAGCATGAATTACATTATTTTGAATCATTAGATTCTCATAAATGAAATCAGCTCTATATGTATTGTTGGCTACTATACCTCCAACCTTTGCAGCAGCAAGAAAAACATATTCAGGTTTTTCATATTGAAAGAAAGCCTGAACTTGATATTGATCTGTTAGGTCTAATTCTTTTGATGTTCTATAAATCAGGTTCTTGAATCCCTGATTCTCTAAAGCTCTGACAAGAGCAGAACCCACCATTCCTCTGTGGCCGGCTACATATATTTTTGAGTCTATCTTCATGATTACAAATGATATCCAGCGTCAGTAAGTAATTTTCCTCTTTTGGCATGTTCAACATCAGACAAAATCATTTCTTGAACTAATGTCTTTAAAGTGTACTTTGGCGTCCAGCCAAGTTTGGTCTTTGATTTCGTTGGATCACCTATTAACACATCTACCTCTGTTGGTCTGAAATACTTAGGATCAACTGCTACAACATGTTTTCCAATTTCAATTTGAAATTCAGGATTGGAGCATTCAGCAACAAAGCCCTTTTCATTAACTCCTTCACCTCTGAAATCGATTTTAATGCCTAATTCTTGGAAGGCCATTTGCACAAAGTCTCGGACATAGGTTGTTTCACCCATTGCGATTACGTAATCTTCAGGAGCATCCTGCTGTAATATACGCCACATAGCTTCTACGTAATCTTTTGCATGCCCCCAGTCTCTTTGGGCATCTAGATTACCTAGATACAAGCAATCCTGAAGTCCTAATGCAATATTAGCTGTAGCCATAGTTATCTTTCTTGTCACAAATGTCTCCCCTCTTCTTGGTGATTCATGATTAAATAAGATTCCATTACAAGCAAACATATTATAAGCCTCTCTGTAATTTTTAGTAATCCAGAAACCATATATTTTGGCAGCCCCATAAGGT
>CAMBGO010000265.1 GCA_945866165.1 Chitinophaga pinensis
TGAATCCAGAATATGGCGCATATGCATTAGAAGCAACTGACCGGGCTTTTTTGATGAGTTCCTGATCAACCAAGTTCAAATGGCTATCATCAGTATAGACTTTGTATTTTGTTTGTATTGATACCTCTTGAATAGCCATGTTTATTTTACTTAATTACCCTAAAAATACGATTCCACCTAGGCCCACCCTGCCATGAAAACCAAATCAATGAAGCCCTCCCAACGATATGGTCCTCAGGAACGAAACCCCAGTATCTTGAATCCTGAGAATTATGTCGGTTGTCGCCCATCATCCAGAAATAATTCATTTTAAAAGTATAGTTGTCAGCTTTTTTTCCATTGATGAAAATTTGACCATCAACATATTCCCATTTATTATTTTCATATACCTCAATAACCCTCTTGTAAAGTATGATATTTTCTGAAGTAAGATTAATACTTGCGCCTTTCTTGGGTATCCAAAGAGGACCGAAATTATCTTCGCTCCATTTATACCCTGCAGTATCATATGGATATGTATTCCCAAATCCACTTGGATTAATATCAGGTATAACAGAACCTTTTACAACAAAAGGAAACTCATTTACTTTTTGTACTTGTTCTGCAGTTAGTGTAACCCTGTATCTATTTGGATTTTGAGGATCTGAAATAAGATCACGTTGTTGTGGATCATTGGGATCTATGTTCAATTCATCTTTCATAAATTCGTCTGAAAAGAAACCTTTCCCATCAAGCGTAACCAGATAAGGCATTTCAGAATATGGAGGAATTGTATTGATTTCACTATTGATATATACTATTCCATCTACAATCCGAATAGTATCTCCAGATATGGCAACGCATCGTTTGATAAAATTTTCTCTTTTGTCTACCGGCCTCACTACAATATCATCCCTCTCTGCATAAAGCATTTCCCTTGTTCCACCTCTTGATTCATATGCCCTGAGATAGTCATAATAATTCACTTCAGACTGAAACTCTTTTATTACTGTATCTCCCACAGGATAGTTGAATACCACAACATCGTTCCGATTAACAGGTGAAGCAAAATATCTTTTATAGGGTAATTTGATCCACTCCAAGTATGACACGGCACTGCTCAATGGAAGGGTATGGTGCACAAAAGGAAATGTAAGAGGAGTATTTGGTAAACGAGGACCGTAACTTGTTTTGCTTACAAAAAGAAAATCATTAACAAGCAATGTTTTTTCCATTGATCCTGTTGGAATGACATATGCTTCAAAAATGAACGTACGGATGATTGTTGCGGCCACAATTGCGAATACGGCTGCGTCTATCCATTCCCTTGTAGCAGAATTGGTATATTTATTAACTACTGCTGTTCCTGCATAACGTTCATTTTTAGCAAACCCGAGGTATGGGAAGTAAATGAACGGCAAAAAAACGGTCAGGGCATGATGAATCAAAGAAAACCTACCAAAATGCTCAACGTATTTAATACAAATCCAGATCGTAACAAATTGACCTGCAATTGGGATAAATTGAAAGAAGAACCACTGTTTCTTTAGTTCCATCTTTTCAACCATTAACCAAGTATTGTAAAATGGAATAAATGCCTTCCATCCATCAAGACCGGCTTTTTTAAACATTCCGAAAAGACCGATATGAAATCCAAGTGCAGCAACAATAAAAATAATCCAGCCTAATGACATGATATTTAATTTTGTCACTCAAAAATAGCCAAATTGAAGGAGTTTCTTCTACCATCCATATAATCAAATGAAAATTAACATTGCTGATTTGTAGCTAACAATAATTTATACTGTGAACAGTGAGTAACGTTCGAAAGAAAGGCTGATTTATGAAAGTTTATGCAGGAATTGGATGAAGACAAGTAAATGTGAGCAGCTCTACTTTACGTAAAGGACAACATTTTATTATAAGCCAATTGAGGTTGAGCTCAACTTGATATTACCGGCCAGTGATGGAATATCTTTTACAGTTACTTCAGAATCCAATTGCATAGAAGCAATTTCAAGCTCCTGTTCATTTATTTTATCCATGTAAGTAGTACAAAAACGCATTGCGATCCAAACGTGGTCAATAACAACTTCATCGATTTTCCCAAAACCCTTTTCCGTTAAACAATCCCAATTGCAATCACGATTTAGATCACTTACAATCTTGGAAGTTGGTTTAGGATAAGATATCCAAAGTTTTCCCTCTTTTTTTAAAGAAGGAATTACGTCTTTTAAAATTGTTGATAGCTGGTTGTAATTAATTGCAAAAACCAATGCAAAATCTATTTTACGATTACGCAATAATGGCGTTACGTTTTTTGCAAAGGAAAGCTTCGAAAAGTATTTCTCTAATGTGGATGGAATGCCTTGAATCAATAAATTTTTTTCATCACCAAACTGAAGCCTTTCATGAAAATTAATGAGCATGATGAATAGTTTTGATGGATTACGAAATTAACACTTTTTCCACATTAAACAATGGAAAATACACGGGTTTTAAGGCTAGGGATTGTTAAATCAATTATGTTCTCTTTGCTTGCGTTTGTCTCTTCCCTTAAAAATGGGAACCTTATTTTCACTCCCGGAAATAAGTCTGCCTATATTTTTTTGATGTGTAATTATCACCAATAAGGCAACAGCAATTGCGAAAACCCTGTATAAATTATTATCTACATTGAAAATTATGAGTATAAAAACAGGAAAAGCTAAACTAGCCAAAATAGAACTGAGCGAAACAAAGCGGGTTAAATATAATACAAGCATGAAAACCCCTCCGCAACTCAAAGCAGTCCATGGTGAAACAGCTATGATCAACCCAAATAATGTTGCAACTCCCTTTCCGCCTCTAAATTCAGCCCAGACTGGAAAAATATGTCCAAGCACAGCTGCAAGTCCTAGGCCAACTTGAAAGTTGGTCCTGAAAAATTCGTTTTCCTGATAAATGGGAATCAAAAACGCAAGTTTCGCAGCCAACAATCCCTTAAGCATATCAAAGATCATCACAACTGAACCCCACTTGGATCCCAATACCCTAAAAGTATTTGTTGCCCCAGCATTTCCACTACCGTAATCCCTGATGTCTATATTAAATTGTGAACGACTCACTATTAGTGAGGTTGGGATTGAACCCAGTAAGTAAGCAAGTATGAT
The DNA here is from genome assembly GCA_945866165.1 of Chitinophaga pinensis. GTDB lineage: Bacteria > Bacteroidota > Bacteroidia > Chitinophagales > Chitinophagaceae > Pollutibacter. The sequence goes on from CAMBGO010000265.1 coordinate 3,132, forward strand.
TAGAAAAAATTCATTCATTTTGACTTCACAATTTCACGAGTATCAAAATTAATGAAAAATTAATATTAATCA
>CAMBGO010000266.1 GCA_945866165.1 Chitinophaga pinensis
AACACAATGTATGTAGTATCAAAAGAAAATAATAGTTTGTATGAAGTTAATTTAACAACCAAAAACTTTGTTGTTTATCCTTTAGGTAGTGAAGCATATACTTGTCTACTTAGTGCAGATAAAAAACAATTGTATATTTCTTTATGGGGCAAGGACCAATTATTAATTTGGGATACTGAAACAAAACAAACAACTAAAAAATTAGCCATCGGCGATAACCCAAATGAATTATTATTAACTAAAAACGGAAGCTACTTATACGTTGCAAATGCGAATGACAATAGTGTAGCCGTAGTTGATACAAAATCATTCAATATTGTAGAAGTTTTAAATTGTGCCTTATTTCCAAATGCACCCAATGGTTCAACCACCAATGGCTTAGCCTTAAATGAAACTGAATCAAGATTGTATGTAGCAAATGCCGATAACAATAATTTAGCGGTATTTGATGTTACAAAAAAAGGATTTAGTTCAAGTATTGGTTTTATCCCAACAGGCTGGTACCCAACAAATTTAAAAATAGTAGGTAATACCCTATTTGTAACCAATGGTAAAGGATTGAGTTCTTTAGCCAATCCAAATGGACCAAGTCCAGTTCAAAGAAAGCAAGCCGTGAACTACCAGGCTGGAGATGTAAAAGCAAAGCCAGAACCAGTACAATATATTGGTGGTTTATTTAAGGGTACACTTTCTATATTCAAAGAACCAACTGTTGCAGAGCTCACTAATTTAACCAAGCAGGTATATTTAAATACGCCTTATAATAAAAATAAGGAATTGTCTACCTCTGGTATGAAAGGCAATCCAATCCCTAAAAATGTAGGTGATAGTTCTCCTATCAAACATGTGTTTTATATGATTAAAGAGAACAGAACTTATGATCAAGTATTAAGTGATTTGCCACAAGGAAATGGAGATAGCAGTTTATTGCTTTTTGGAAGAAACATTACGCCAAATCAACATGCTATTGCTGAGCAATTTGTGTTGTTAGATAATTTTTATGTAGATGCAGAAGTAAGTGCAGACGGACATAGTTGGAGTATGGGGGCTTATGCGAACGATTACAATGAAAAAACTTGGGTTACTAGTTATGGCGGACGTGGAGGTACTTATGATTATGAGGGACAAAAAAATATTGCTTCGCCTAAAGGTGGATTCTTATGGGATCACGCATTAAAAGCAAGAGTTAGCTTTAGAACTTACGGTGAATTTGCAGATAATTACAAAGCAAATTATCCAACATTACAGGGCAAATTTTGTCCTTATTTCACAAGCTGGGATGAGAAAGTAAGAGACACATCAAGGTTCCATCAATGGAAAAGAGATTTTGATTCCTTGTATGCCATCAACCAAGTACCTGCTTTAAATACGATGCGCTTTATCAATGACCATACAGAAGGCACTAGAGTAGGAAGACCGACTCCATTTGCGCATGTTGCAGACAATGATTACGCAGTAGGTTTATTTGTAGAATATTTAAGTAAGCATCCTATTTGGGATAAAATTGCCATCTTTATTTTAGAAGATGATGCACAAAATGGTGCAGACCACGTGGATGCGCATCGTTCAACAGCCTATGTTGCAGGAGGTTTTGTTAAAAGAGGATTTGTAGATCATACCATGTATTCTACTTCGAGTATGCTTAGAACCATGGAATTAATTCTTGGCTTACCGCCAATGAGTCAATATGATGCAGCAGCAGAACCAATGTGGAGATCATTTGATACTAAAGTAAACAAGACACCATTTAATGCAATCAGTCCATTAGTAGATTTAAATGAAAGAAATATTAAGGTAGATGCTTTGTCTAAATTGAGCGAAAGTTTAGATTTTAGCAAGGAAGATAAAGTGCCGGATTTATTATTCAATCAAATATTATGGAAAGCAATCAAGGGCATCAATAGTGAAATGCCAGCACCTAAAAGAAGTGCTTTTATTAAAATAATTGACTAGATAATAAAGTTGATACGCTATTTAGATACAAAATGAAAAATTGATTGATTTTGATTAGATTGTATGCTTTGATGAACGAAATTTGTAAAAGATGAAGATGATGAAGGAGGCAAGACAGTATTCGAGTTGGAATCAATTAAATAAGTTAGTTTGTATTTTAACTTTCTTATTTTGTAATAGTTATGGTATTATCAATGTAAACGCAACTGCAAAAAGGAATTTCAATGATACAACATACAATAATTTAGATTCTATTACGGTTAAAAGCAGATTGGTTCTAAAAAATAAGATCAATCTGCCGTATAGCTTGGTTCAAAAAAACGCAACAGCGATAAAATTTGGTAATTATAGAACAACCCCTGAGGCCCTAATGGGTAGCTCGGGGGTTTTTGTTCAGAAAACAAATCATGGAGGTGGATCGGCATTTATTAGGGGTTTAACAGGCAATCAAACCTTATTGATGTTGGATGGTATTCGTCTTAATAATGCCACGTTCAGGTATGGACCCAATCAATATTTAAACAATATCGATTTGTATACCATCAATCAAATTGAAGTAAGTAAGGGAACAGGCTCTGTTGAATATGGTTCTGATGCCATTGGAGGAGTCATCCATTTACATTCTGTTACGCCATCATACAATCAAAAGAAAACATGGAGTACCAGTACCTCGTTTAAGTATATAGGCCAGGACATGGAAAAATCGAATAGAACTACCATACAGTATGCCCAAAACAACTTTACCATACAATCAGGCATTACCTTAAGAAATTTTGGGGATCTTGTTGGAGGTAAAAATGTGGGGGTACAAAGTCCAAGTGGTTACGATGAAAAAGGGGTTAATACCATTGCTAGAATACAATTGAACAAAGCAGGGGAGATTACGATTTCATCTCGCTTCTTTACTCAAAGAGATGTTCCTATATACCATAAAGTAATACTAGAAAGCTTTAAAGTGAATAAAATTTCAAAGCAAGAAAGGAATATCCACTCCATTCAATGGGAAAAAAGCTTACAGTATACATTCTTATCAAAGATTAAAGTCAATCAGTCATTGCAGTATTCAAATGAGGAAAGAGAAAGCAACAAATTGAATAATGCCATTTATAAGTATGAAAAAGACCAAGTCAATTCAAATGGAACAAGTATTGACCTGTATTCCAACCCAACAAAAAATTGGCAAATCAAT
>CAMBGO010000267.1 GCA_945866165.1 Chitinophaga pinensis
TGTCCTGACCCATCGATTCGGTATTGTAGAAGTAGTAGTGTAACAACTACCTAAGGTGAACAGTTAAATTATGAATGGGATGATTTTGGAGAAATCGTCCCATTCTTGTTTTCTTTAACGATTCTATCCCCAAACCCCTTACCAAAGACGGTAAGGAAGATGTACTTGAAGTAACCAAGGGTATTTAACTCCTGAATCATCTTGGCATCGGTTTCTGCCAAGAGTTGGGGTGTGGACATGTCAATTTTGTTGATTTGGGCTAAACCGGTTATTCCTGGACGTACAGAATACACGCCACGTGAATCGCGTTCATGAATCAATTCTTCTTGATTGAACAAATTTGGACGGGGACCCACCAAACTCATATCACCCACAAAGACATTCCACAACTGGGGCAGTTCATCCAACTTGGATTTACGCAAGAAAGAACCAAAGGGTGTTATTAAACTAGCACTGGATAAATGCGTCGCCATTGATGGCGCATTCACGTGCATGGATCGGAACTTCATTAATCTGAACGGTTGTTTTCTCTTCCCTACACGTTCTTGACGAAAGATGGGAGAACCCGTATCAAATAACCCAATGATCATTAATACGATCAACACTGGACTTAGAAGAACTAAGCCAAGAAATGAAAATAGTATGTCAAAAATGCGTGTCACTTACAATTGAATGATTTAAATGTCTTTAGTAATCCTTCCCTACTTGACACTGGTAAGGGTTTACCAATTGCTGCTTTGATTTTAGCGTTACTGACCACATACGAAGATGTCAGTTTATGTAATCGTTCTGAATTCAGTGGTAAATGGAGTTTATCGCCTATGGATGCAACACCTTCTATAAACTTCTTTGAAATATTCCAAAGCTTCGGACTCCTATTTTGAGATTGTGCTATTAGACCTATTAATTCATTGGTAGAAAGTGGTTCATCATCAGCAACATTGTAAATACCTGATGGGATTTCTTCGCGTTCAATTAATTCTTTGATGATGAACATCAAGTTATCAATGCTACAAAAAGAGCGCTTATTCTCAAAAGCCCCAAGCGGCCACGGAATATTCTTTGAAACAATTTTGTACAATAAATTCAAATTCCCTTTGTTGCCTGGACCATGAATCATACAAGGACGTAAAATATAAACTCTTTTACCCTTTGGAATTGACTGAGAAAGAATATATTGCTCTGCTAATAATTTACTCTTACCATAATGAGTAATTGGATTTGGAATATGTTCTTCAGTTAAATCTCCGTCTACCTCATCTGCAACCGCTTTGACAGAACTTAATGTGATAAATACTTTTGCCTCAGATGCAAGAAATGCGTCAAAAACATTTTTTGTCAGCTCACTATTGCCTTCGTAATATTCTTGTGAAGAAGATGTATTTTTCAGGTCGTGAGCTTTGCCGGCAAGGTGTAGAATCACATCAATGGCCTTAGTGTTAATTTCATCTTGAATTAAAAATTCAGGGACATCCAAATTTTTCCTTATCAATTTTTCAACCTTAGTACAAGGTTGATTTTCCAAAAGAAATAAGTGTAAATTAGTTCCGATAAAACCAGAGGCCCCTGAAATCAGAATTGTCATATCGTCTTTCTACTATACTATTTTTGATTACCCTGATAGTAGGTAACTATTTCATATTCTTTCATAAGCGACTCCGACTTTCTACCAATAAAATATACACCGCATGCACCATCTATATTATAGGAATCAGGAACAAACTTATCAACAAATCTCAACCAAAAGAAAAGCACACGTATGACTTTTCCGGCATACCTCGTTCGAAACACGCCTGAAAAGAAAAAATCCAATGACCATAATAATGCCGGACCAACACCAGATATATAACCTGATGAAATTAAATTGTAGCTCCTAAATAAAAAGCGATGCCCTGACTCTGTATACCGTGTAAAGTCATAAGGACCTTCATGAACCTGCTGCATAAATGGGGTTTCTGCATACACAATTCCTTGCAGTTTTAATACCCTTGTTATTTCCGAAACTACTTTGCGAGGATCGAGAACATGTTCAAGTACAGCCTGAATAATAATCATGTCAAAAACATCATCCTTGAAAGGAATCATATGGGCATCAGCAAGAAACTGCACATTAACTGAATCATAGATATCGAAAGAAACTATATTTTCCTTCAATTCGGAATAAAAATAGTCCATTCCGGATCCTAACTCCCCACCACCAATTATCAGGATTTTTGGATTCTCTATCCTTAACATTTCTTTCTTGAGATAATCAAAATTCTGAATTGACTTTTTACTTTTCCCAACAAAAATTTCCCTGAAAAGATGAATAAAAGAAGAGGACCTTCTTGGCACAGTGCTTTTCCATGTATTGAATTTAAAGTTTCGCTCGGAAGCAAGCGAATGATTAAAGTCAATCAAAACAGGTTTTGAATTCACCATACTAAATGGTTCCTCAAATTTTCTACACGCCATATTTGCACAAAAAACAACTCCTTCCCTTTTTTGAAGTGATGAGGTTTTACAGACCGGACAGATATATAAATCGAACATTTGATTATTCATTAAATTAACCATAAATTATACTCTTTATACTTTATAATATTTTTTGTACCAGTCAATAAAAATTTTAACTCCTTTCTTAATTTCCATACGAGGACAATACCCAGTTACTTCAATCAATTCCTTCGTGTCCGCCCAAGTTGCAATTACATCTCCTGGTTGCATTCCGAGCATCTCCAACTTTGCATTGATATTTAATTCAGCTTCGAGGCACTTAATGAAATACATTAATTTCACTGGAGAGTTATTACCGATATTGAATATTTTATACTTTTCATTTATAACTGCTTCAGATACCTTTAAAATACCCTCGACGATATCATCAATATAAGTAAAATCACGACGCATTTCACCATGATTAAAAACCTGAACAGGTTTTTTGTTAATTATCCTATCTGTAAATAGAAAAGGTGCCATATCTGGTCTTCCCCATGGGCCATAAACGGTAAAAAAACGCAACCCTATTATTTTGATATCATACAAATGACTGTAAACATGGGCCATCAATTCATTTGATTTTTTAGACGCAGCATATAAACTTACTGGGGAATCAGTT
>CAMBGO010000268.1 GCA_945866165.1 Chitinophaga pinensis
TATTGATGTTGGCAATTCCTGCGCGCTTGGCAGGTTGCAAAGAAATTGTATTGTGTACGCCACCCGCTAATGATGGAAGTATTCACCCTGCTATTTTATTTACTGCAGGGTTGATGGGGATATCTGAAATATACTCATATGGTGGTGCACAAGCCATTGCTGCTATGGCCTATGGCACTAAAAAAATAAAGAAGGTCGATAAGATATTTGGTCCGGGCAATCAATATGTAACCATGGCAAAGCAATTGGTTCAACTTGATGGTGTTGCTATCGACATGCCTGCAGGACCAAGTGAAGTATGTGTGCTGGCCGATTCGACTTCTAATCCAGATTTTATTGCAGCAGACCTTCTATCACAGGCTGAACATGGACCTGATTCTCAGGTAGTCCTTATCAGTAACTCAAAAGAAGTGATAGAAAAAACACTTCATTCTATTACATCACAATTATCATTGTTGGAGCGCAAGGACATTGCTGAAAAAGCACTTGAAAATAGCCTTGCTATTTTAGTTCACACAATGGACGATGGTATAGATCTTGTAAATCAATATGCTGCTGAACACTTGATATTGGCTTCAGATAAAGCAAGTGAAATAGCAGAAAGAATTGAACATGCAGGATCTGTATTCTTAGGGAATTATACACCAGAGAGCGCAGGTGATTACGCAAGTGGTACCAATCATACGCTTCCAACAAATGGTTTTGCAAGGGCTTATAGTGGGGTTAGTGTTGATAGCTTTATAAGAAAGGTTACATTTCAACAGATTTCGCAAGAAGGACTTCGATTATTGGGAAAAACGGTCATTACCATGGCGGAAGCTGAAGGCCTTGATGCACATGCTAATGCCGTAAAGATTAGAATAAATAATCAATCTTAAATTATGTTCAACCTCGAGTTGTTAGTACGAGATAATATAAAAAAGCTTAAGCCATATTCATCGGCGAGAGATGAGTTTGATGGTATAGCAAGTGTGTATCTTGATGCCAATGAAAATTCAATTGGTTCTCCTACTATAAAATGGTATAATCGATATCCTGATCCAATGCAACATAAGATCAAGGAAAAAATTTCTAAGGTAAAGAATATTTCATCTAATCAAATCTTTATTGGTAATGGTAGTGATGAACCCATTGACCTGTTATTTCGTTGTTTTTGTGAACCAGCTGTAGATAATGTGATTGTATTTCCTCCAACTTACGGCATGTATGAAGTATCTGCCAATATCAATAATGTAATCTTAAAAAAAATTCTTCTTACTGAGGATTATCAACTCGATTTGCCCGCATTGGAGGAAGCAATTGACTTAAATACTAAAATCATTTGGATCTGCTCTCCAAATAATCCTACAGGAAACAGTATCAGCAGACAAGATATAGAAATGGTATTGAATAATTTTGATGGTCTTGTTGTAATTGATGAAGCATATATTAATTTCTCGAGGCAGCAGTCATTCCTTAAAGACTTAAATGATTATCCAAATTTGGTTGTCTTGCAAACCATGAGTAAGGCGTGGGGTCTTGCTGGATTGCGAATGGGTATGGCTTTTGCTTCACCAGAGATTATAGCTTATTTGAATAAGATAAAGTCACCATATAATATCAGTCAGCCCATTCAGGATATCATGTTCACTGCGTTGGATGAAATTGGTATGGTTAACGATATGATTGTTGAACTGGTAGCTTCCCGAAAAAAACTAGAAGAATCACTTTTGAGTTTAACTCAAGTAGTAAAAGTATTTCCTTCAGATGCAAATTTTTTGTTAGTTAAGTTCACTGAAGCAAAAAAAATATACGACCACTTATTAAGTATGGGGATTGTAGTTCGAGATAGAAGTAGTCAGCCTCTATGTGAAAACACATTACGTTTAACAGTGGGCACTGATAAAGAAAATATAAAGCTAGTTGAGGCAATAAAAGCGTTTAAATAGTAAAAATAAATTACATGCGGAAAGTACTTTTCATTGATCGTGACGGCACATTAATTAAAGAAGCGCCTCCTAGTTTTCAAATAGATAGCTTTGAAAAGCTTGTTTTTTTTCCAGGTGTTTTTCAATTTCTGTCTAAAATCGTGAAGGAGTTTGACTTCGAAATCGTTATGGTGTCGAACCAAGATGGGCTTGGCACTGATTCCTTCCCGCATGCTGATTTTGAGCCCGTGCATCAATTTATTTTAGATGCATTTAAAGGGGAGGGAATTATATTTTCTGATTTTTTTATTGACCCTAGTTTGCCATCTGAAAATTCTCCCAACAGAAAGCCGGGTACTGGGATGCTTACAAAATATTTGAACAATAGTGACTATGATCTTGCTGGGTCGTTTGTGATTGGTGACAGAATTACCGATATTGAATTGGCTCGAAATCTCGGATCAAGCTGTATTTGGCTGAATCTTACTGATGGCGTTGGTTTCGTAAATCCCAATGATCTTGAATTGTCGCAAAAAAACAGCATTGCCCTTGAAACAGATAGCTGGGAAGCCATTTATATGTTTTTAAAAAATGGCTTGCGATTGGTAACTCATTCAAGGCATACCAATGAAACAAAGATTGACATTGAACTTAATCTGGATGGCAAGGGCCATGCTAACATACATACAGGGTTGGGTTTTTTTGATCACATGTTGGATCAGTTAGCACGACATGGTAACATGGATTTAAAGGTTGATGTAAAAGGAGATCTAAATATTGATGAACATCATACAATTGAAGATACCGGTATTGCATTAGGGGAGGCAATGTATAAAGCCTTAACCGATAAGCGAGGAATGGAAAGATATGGATTTGCTTTGCCGATGGATGATGCTGAAGCAAAGGTGTTGATTGATTTTGGAGGAAGGAATTGGATTGTTTGGGATGCGGAATTCAAAAGAGAAAAGATTGGGGATATGCCAACAGAAATGTTCTATCATTTTTTTAAATCTTTTTCAGATGCTTGTAAGTGCAATTTGAATATTTATTGCACTGGTGAAAATGAACACCATAAAATTGAAGCGATTTTTAAAGCTTTTGCAAAAGCGATACGCATGGCAGTAAGGAAAGATCCGATGAATGATCATCTGCCCACAACAAAAGGGGTACTGTAAATTTAAGAACTAGG
>CAMBGO010000269.1 GCA_945866165.1 Chitinophaga pinensis
ACTGCTGTAAAGAATCAGTAGCCATCAATCGACTATATTTTTCCTCAAGATTTCTACCAATAAGTCCTTTTATTTTTACTGTATTACTTTCAACGTCTTCTGGCTTTACACCATAATTGCCAGTATGAACATTGTTCATAATTAAAACTTGTCCGAAGTAGCTAGGATCGGTGAAAACTTCTTGATAGCCTGTCATGCCAGTATTAAAACACAATTCACCATAAGTAGTGCCAATTTTTCCAAATGAACGGCCATAAAAAACCATTCCGTCTTCAAGAACCAATATAGCAGTGTGGGATTTTGTTTCTACAGGTGACATGAATTTATATTTGGGTGCAAAATAAAAAAGGCAGAATCAAATGACCTGCCTTTTTAAGATATTTTATGAACATTTTTTATTCAGCTGTTGGTTCTTCTGAGGCAGCAGGTTCAGCAGCAGAATCAGATGTTGACTCAGCTTTTTTCTTTGATGCACCACTTCTTCTTGTTTTCTTGGCTGGTGCGGCTGCTTCTCCTTTACCCTTGCCATAGATTTCATTGAAGTCAACCAATTCAATCATTGCCCTTTCAGCATTGTCACCCAAACGAATCCCCAATTTGATAATGCGGGTATATCCACCTGGACGTCCAGCAACCTTAGGCCCAACTACAGTGAAAAGTTCTTTCACAGAAGCTTTGTCGTTTAGGTATGAAAAAACTAAGCGGTGATTGTGCATGATTTGCTCCTTTGAATCCGCCTTCTTAGTTTTGGTAATCAATGGCTCAATGTATGTTCTCAAAGCCTTTGCTTTAGCAAGGGTTGTAACAATACGTTTGTATGTGATTAGCTGACTGGCCATATTTGCCATCATCGCAACCCTGTGCGATTTTGTGCGGCCTAAATTGTTTATTTTGTCTCCGTGACGCATGACATGTTGTTTTTAAAGCTGTACCGTGTCAGGAATTACAGCCATGTTTATAAATCCGGTTATCCGGTAGTTAATTAAAATTCATCTACATCGATACCCAACTTAGCAAGGTCCATTCCGAAATGAAGGCCACGCTCATTAAGTACTTGCTCGATTTCAGAAAGTGATTTCTGACCAAAGTTCCTGAATTTCATTAGGTCTTCCTGCTCATATTGTACAAGCTGGCTCAAACTGTTAATCTTAGCCGCTTTCAGACAATTGAATGCACGTACAGAAAGATCAAGGTCTTCTAATGGTGTTTTAAGAACTTTTCTCAATTGAAGTGTTTGCTCATCAACCAAGTCTTCTTTCTTTTCTTCCTTGTTATCAAAGGTGATATTTTCATCAGTGATAATCATTAGATGTTGAATCAAAATCCTTGAAGCCTGTTTAACAGCATCTTCAGGATGGATTGTGCCATCTGTTACAACATCAAGTAGAAGTTTTTCGAAGTCAGTACGCTGCTCAACACGGGTATTTTCAATACCGTATTTCACGCTTTTTATTGGTGTATGAATAGAATCGATTGGAATGTATCCGAATGGAGCGTCCTTCAACCTGTTATCTTCAGAAGGAATATAGCCCCTGCCCTTAGAAATATGCATTTCTATGTTGAGCTTGGCTGAAGAATCCATAGTACAAATCAACAAACTTGGATTCATTACTTGGAAAGTACCAGTCACTTCATCAATCATTCCTGCATTGAATTCAGATTTTCCTTTGATCGTGAGGGATACCTTTTCAGTCTGAACATCGTGGTCAAGAATTTTCTTAAACCTTATTTGCTTTAGGTTCAAAATAATCTCAGTTACGTCTTCAACAACTCCTTTTAGTGTTGCGAATTCGTGATCAGCACCTTCAATGGAAATACCTGTGATGGCATATCCTTCCAATGAATTTAAAAGTACCCTACGTAATGCGTTACCGATGGTCACACCATATCCGGGCTCCAATGGGCGAAACTCAAACTGAGCTTCGAAGTCGTTCGCCTTTTGAAGAACTATTTTATCCGGCTTTTGGAAATTTAAAATGGCCATATTTAAATTTCAGTTTATGTTTTTGTCTTAAGCATGCTTAAGAAACGGGTTATATAAATACCTTTTTTGCCAGTGGCATTAAGGTTGATTACTTAGAGTATAATTCTACAATCAGTTGTTCTTTGATATTCTCTGGAACGTTCTCCCTTTCAGGCATCATCAGGAATGTACCCGACAAATCAGCTTCATTGAATTCAACCCAACCAATTTTTGGATTTTTTGGTTTTACGAAAGCGGTAAGACTGGCATTACCCATGCTCTTATCCTTAAGCGTAATAACATCACCAGGTTTAAGCTGGTATGATGGAATATTTACAACATGGTCGTTTACCATGATATGCTTATGCGCAACCAACTGACGAGCAGAAGGCCTAGATGGAGATATTCCCATGCGATAAACAGTATTGTCGAGCCTCGATTCAAGAAGTTTGATTAAGTTTTCACCAGTTACTCCTTTTAAACGTGCAGCTTCTTCAAATGTCTTTCTGAATTGGCGCTCTAGTACACCATAAGTGTATTTAGCCTTTTGTTTTTCTTTCAACTGGATAGCATATTCACCTGGAGCTTTGCGCTTTTTAGAAGCACCGTGCTGTCCGGGAGGAGTGCTGTTTTTATCCAAGTACTTTGCATTGCCGAGGATCGGTTCACCGAATCTCCTACAGATTTTAGTTTTTGGTCCTGTATACCTTGCCATAATATTTCTTTTTGATTTTTTATTAAATGATGAAGGATTATTAAAAAATCATAAAACTGAATCCGACACCTTTTTATAGATATTAAATTATACCCTGCGTTTTTTTGGAGGACGACAACCATTATGTGGTAATGGTGTAACATCCTTGATCATAACCACTTCTATTCCTGAATTAGCGAGTGCACGAATAGCACCTTCCCTACCTGAGCCTGGTCCCTTTACATAAACATCTACACGCTTCAACCCTGCGTCAAGTGCCACTTTAGCAGCATCTGATGCGGCCATTTGCGCAGCATACGGTGTATTCTTCTTTGAACCCCTAAATCCCATCTTACCAGCACTGCTCCAAGAAATGATTTGTCCTGTTTTGTTGGTCAAACTGATGATGATGTTGTTGAAAGTTGCGCT
>CAMBGO010000270.1 GCA_945866165.1 Chitinophaga pinensis
AGCAGGGTTAAAAATAAACGCTTTTTATTGGTGACTTTTTTAGTACCCTTATTAATGGTAGGATTGATTGTAGGATCTGCCTATTTTTCATTTAAAGGTACCGAAGAACGTAAAATTGCAGTGGTGGATCCAAATGGCTTTTTTAAGGATAAACTAAAAAATAGTAAGCAATTAAAATTTGAATTCTCAAATGATGTTGACACAAGTAACTATCAAGCAAAAGGATATACCGATATTTTACTCATGCCATTATTTGAAGGAGATAAAAAAGCAGATTATATCTTAAGGTCTAAAAAGTCTATGGGCTTTACTTTACAAGAAACTATTAGCAACAAAATTAATGCAGCGATTGAAGACCGAATGTTAGAAAAAGCGGGTATCCAACAAAGTATATTGGATTCGATTCATCAATCTGCACAAATAGCAGAATTAAAGGCCTATGAAGATGAAGGTAAAAAAAGTAAAGAAAGTAATGCAGCTTTGGCGATGGGTATTGGATACGCGAGTGGTCTACTCATTTATATTACCATGTTTATTTATGGCACCATGGTATTGCGTGGAGTGATGGAAGAAAAAACAAATCGTATTGCCGAAGTGATTGTAAGCAGTGTAAAACCATTTGAATTGATGCTTGGTAAAATTATTGGTATTGGTGCAGTTGGATTGACGCAGTTTTTGATGTGGATCATTGTGGTGGTGACATTGACTGGCGTTGGTATGGGTTTATTGCCAGATGATATGCAAAGTCAAGTGCAACAATTACAAGAATCTGGTGGACAGATGGGCGCAGCAGGAATGGCACAAGCAAGTGAATCAGCAAAAAATATATACGCTTTCCAAAATGCATTAGTAACCACCAATTGGACATTAATTATTGGTTGTTTCTTATTTTATTTCTTAGGTGGCTTCTTGTTTTATGCTTCTTTGTTTGCAGCTGTTGGTAGCGTAGTGAATGAAGATCCGCAGGATGCACAAAGTTTAATGTTTCCTATTACCATGCCAATTATCTTCTCTTATATTATTACCAATGTAGTGATACAAAATCCAAATACACCAATGGCTTTTTGGGCTAGTGTGATTCCATTTAGTTCCCCGATGGTGATGATGGCAAGGATTTCCTATGGCGTGCCATCCACTGTACCTTATTGGGAACTAGCATTGAGTATGTTGACATTGATTGGTGGATTCTTATTAACGACTTGGTTAAGTGCTAAGATTTATAGAACCGGCATTTTAATGTATGGTAAAAAAGTCACCTGGAAGGAAATGTTCAAATGGGCATTCGCAAAATCTTAAATTTTGTGAAATAAATTTATTTATTTCTAGATTATAGTGCAATACGGATGTTTACCCCTGCCCTTGTATTGGTAATTGGAGGAGCGGAAGAAATATATGGAGTCGCTCTTCTTTGATCAAAGAAGAATTTCAAATTGATCTTACTATTCAATACATAATCTACAGATGGCTGCAATGTGATTTCCTTTTGTCCACCTGTGCCATAGGCATTGGTTTGATCCAATCTGCTATTACTATTGTAAATATCACGCTTCGCTACATCCAACCTAAATGTTAAATCGTTGGCTAATTTATTGTTGTTTAAACCTGGAAGGGTAAAAGGTAATTTTAATCCCCTTATACGATAACTTGTTCCAATGACCCACTCTGTACTATTGTTTTCACTTAATTGATAATCTACTAAACTCAAAGCCAATAAACGACTCTTCTTATATTCAAAACGGATAGACCATTGTGAAACAGTTGTAATATTCAATCCTATCAATGGTTCCATCCTTTCACTGATGGTCACATTTGGAATTAAAAAATAAGGAACAAAATTTCCACTGACTGTATCTAAGAACGACGGTGCACCTAGTCGATTGAGGTCTGCATACAATAATGAACTATTGAAGCTATTCATAGATAAGCTACCATTGTAGCCATGTGTTAAAGAGATATTGGAAAATAAATTAGACAAGCCAGGTATTTTTGCTAATCCATTGTATAATAAATTCCAATTTGGCATAGGCAACATACCCGAGAATGGATTGGAACGTATACTTGAATTGTTTTGGTTGAGCAATGCTATATTTTTGGGATCCTTCCCAGTATATGCAGCGATAAATGAAGGAATCAACACATCCTGTGCATACTTACCATAACCAATCGCGTACCCATTAGGGTCTTTCTTTTGATCCCAATAAGGATTTAAAGCAGCTACTCTATTAGAAATAATGGATCTATAGTTTTGGAAGTTTTTAAATTGTGTTGAAATCATATTTGGGTCATGTTTATCAAAGAAAGTCTTTAACGCAACATAACTAATATTGAATCCACCTGCAGACAATGGATTATTATGTGAGCGATACCCATTCATATTTATACTCGTATCCTTATACAATTCAGAATATTCTTTTGTGAATGTTTTATCAAACTTTAAATCAATAATTAAAGTTTTAATTGGCTCAAGCATCACTCTTGCACTCAATTTTTGATCAAATCCCTGCCTAAACAACATGTTAAAATTGGCATCTTTGGTAAATAAACCTTTACGTTCTTGCGTGTTTAGCCAATTGCTATCTGGCTGCTTACCCATGGCATAATCAAAGCCAGGAGCAAGACCATTAAAATCTTTATCTATAAACTGAACCCCAGACATAAATCCTGGTAAACGACTATTGTAATTCTCTGCATAATCTAAACTAGCATTTTGAACCATTGTCAATAACCCAACAAGAGACTTTATTGGTTTAGGTATATTTAATACTTCATTTGCTTTAAGCACCCTCATGGCAATACGTTCCTGCTTCCTTGCCTCCTTCCATATTTTAAATGCCGAATCTCTTGCCTTGCCTGTTAGTCCATTTAATGCATCTTGCTTTTTAATGACTAATTGATTTGATAAAGGATTAGATTGACTTGAAGTAGGATTATTATTAGATAATGCCGATCGAATGAATTTTGATTTATTGTAAAAACTATTTAAATTAAATTGTGCGTTCACTTGATGCGAAAGGGTATTTTCAATGGTATTACCAAGTGATGTAAACAACCTGCTTGCACCAATCCAATTAT
>CAMBGO010000271.1 GCA_945866165.1 Chitinophaga pinensis
ATGCAGTTGATTTCATAGAAAATAAAGGCCAATGGAATGGAGATTTTAGCTACAGAAGTACAATCTCGAATGGCTCACTTTTTATACAAAAAAACGGATATACTGTATTGAAAAATAGTGTTGAGGACATGGATGCCATTTCTCGTATGATGCATGGAGCTGAAACCGAGAAGAAAGTTCCTGTGAAAATAAAAGCCGATATGATGGAGGGCGAAGCTGAAAAATCAATTAATAATGAGCCAATTATTCATTCACATGCATATAAGGTGTTTTTCAAAGGAAGTTCAAGTCAGTCTATTTTTACTCCTGAACGACCTACTGGCGAAGTTGCTAATTATTTTCTTGGCGATGATACAAGTACTTGGAAACAAGATGTAAAAAGTTTTGGTTCTGTAATTCAAAAGGGTCTTTACAAAGGAATTGATATTCGTTATTATTCCAACGGATCACAATTGAAATACGATTTAATTGTCAATCCAGGAGCATCTGTTTCGCAAATAGCCATGACATATGAGGGTGTTGATAAATTATCATTAAAAGATGGTCAACTTATTATTAGCACTTCAGTTGGTGAATCAAAAGAACTAGCCCCTCTTGCATATCAGATCATAGGTGGATTAAAAAAACAAGTGGAATGTAAATTTCAACTAAAAGGAAATGATGTGAGTTTCAATGTTAAGGGTTATGATCCTAAAAGTATATTGGTTATCGATCCTATTTTGGTTTTTTCAACATATACTGGTAGCAAGGCAAGTAACTGGGGATATACCGCTGCCCCAGGGCCAGACGGCAGCCTATATGCCGGTGGAATAGTTTTTGGTACTGGTTATCCAACAACATTAGGGGCTTTCCAAAATAGCTTCGCAGGTGGAGCTGGTAAAAACGGAGTGGACGTTTCATTGACTCGATTTAGTTCAGATGGTAAGTCAAGAATTTTTTCAACATATATCGGTGGAATGGGGGATGAATATCCACATAGTATTTATGTAGATCCGTCTGGGAATGCAGTCATATTGGGAAGAACAACTTCAAGTGATTTCCCCGTTGTAAATAACAACCGATTGGGGCCTTTGGGTAAAACCGACATATTTGTTACAAAAATAACTGCTGATGGCAAGGCACTGATTGGTAGTGTGCTGGTTGGAGGCACAGGTGATGACGGTGTAAATATTGATGGTAGTTTAAGTCCACAAGGACCTCGGTCGCTATTGTACAATTATGGCGACAACGCAAGAAGTGAAGTTATACTTGATAATTCAAACAACGTATACATAGCTTCATCATCTCAGTCATCTGATTTCCCACTAAAGAATCAATCACAGTCATATGGAGGGTTGCAAGATGGAGTCTTTATGAAATTTTCCCCTGATCTTTCTAATGTATTCTTTAGCACCTATCTGGGCGGAAGTGATGATGATGCTGCATTTGTACTTGCACTGAATCCTACTAATAATAATGTTTATGTTGCCGGTGCAACTAGCAGTTCCAATATGCCTGGTAACACTGCTGGTACAATCGGGAGTAGTTTCCAAGGAAATATAGATGGTTTCATTTCAGTATTTAGTAATGCTGGAGCAATTTCTAAAACTACCTACATGGGAACATCTGCGATTGATATCATTTATGGTATTCAATTTGATCAGAGTGGAGTTCCGTATATTATGGGAATCAGTCTTGGCTCTTGGCCTATAAAAAATGCTGCTTTTAGTAATCCTGGGGCAAAGCAGTTTATTTCAAAATTAAGACCTGATTTGTCAGATTATATTTATTCTACTGTATATGGTACTGCAGCATCCGTTCCTAATATTTCACCTGTTGCTTTTTTGGTGGACCGTTGTGAAAATGTTTATGTATCTGGCTGGGGAGGTAAATTGAATCTTTGTTATACGAGTAAATTCGATACTAAAACAGTAGGTACAGCTGGAATGAAACTAGTTGGTAATCCTATTCAAAATTACACTGATAACAAGGATTTTTACTTTTTTGTAATGCAAAAAAACGCTGCCTCACAATTGTATGGATCATTCTATGGACAGTTTGGTGGTGAAGGAGATCATGTTGATGGGGGCACTTCAAGATTTGACAAGCGAGGCGCCATTTACCAAGCAGTTTGCTCAAATTGTGGGGGCTCAAACATTTGTCCTTCAGATCCAATAAGAAGACCTTTTATTATTACTCCTGGTGCAGTTGGTCCAACAAATGGGGCATTGGGGTCTGCCACTCCGGGTGAATGTAATCTTGCTGCGTTTAAAATTGATTTTGATTTTGATGGTGTGAAAAGTGGGCTGAAGTCATTTATAAACGGTGTATTTGACACATCCGGATGTTCTCCAGTAACCATCAACTTTGTTGATACCATTGCTGTTGGTAAACAATATATTTGGAATTTTGGTGATGGAACACCTTCGGTTACTACTACCACTCCAGAAATTCAACATGATTTTTCTACCAATGTTGATCGGGTATTTAGGGTTAGGCTAATTACAATTGATACAAACAGGTGTATAACAACCGACACCTCGTTCAGAAATGTAAAAATTGGACTTAATAAAGCAATTCTTTCTGCAAGGGCAGAGAGGGTTGGACCTTGTGGAGACTCGGTATTTACTCTAATCAATAGTTCAACAGCGCCTCCTGGATCGAATTTCACCAATAAATCTTTTGTATGGCAATTTGATGATGGCAGTCCGCCCGATACCATGGGACTAAAAAACATCACCCGTAAATTTTCATCTGGAACGCATAAGATATACTTAACCCTGCTTGAAAAGGGATTTTGTAATGTAAATGAAACCATTGAGTTGATTGTTACGGTAGATCCAAGATTCAAAGCCAATTTCAAACCTGATGATGACACAATTTGTGTTGGCTCATCAGTTGGTTTCCAAAACCTTAGTCTTGGCGGCTTTCAGTTTTTATGGAAATTTGATAATGGGTCTACCTCAAAATTGTATAGCCCCCCACCTCAAATTTATAATACTATTGGAGATAAAACTATTGAGTTGGTCATAAGTGAGAACAGTCCGAATTGCAAAAG
>CAMBGO010000272.1 GCA_945866165.1 Chitinophaga pinensis
ACTAAGTTTTCTATACGGAACTGAAACCATTCAAGGAAAACAAACCGGAAATTAAATCTAATAATATGTCTCGTATAGGTAAAAAAATTATTGAGCTTCCAAGTGGTGTTACCTTGTCTGTTGGATCAGACAATGTAGTCGCTGTAAAAGGTCCAAAGGGAGAACTAAAGCAGGCAGTTGATCGTGATATCACCATAACGGTAACTGAAAACATTGTAGAATTAAAGCGTCCTACTGATCAGATTAGGCATCGTGCGATGCATGGTTTGTACAGGGCTCTCATCAATAACTTGGTTCAAGGTGTAACCAATGGTTACAAAAAGGAACTTGAACTAGTGGGTGTTGGTTTCAAGGCTGCAAACCAAGGGAACATACTTGATTTGGCTTTGGGTTATTCTCACAATATCATTTTTGAAATTCCCAAGGAACTTAAAATAACAACCTCTCAAGAAAAGGGTGATAACCCACGTATTGTGTTGGAAGGAATTGATAAGCAATTGCTTGGTCAGGTTGCAGCAAAGATCAGGGGATTGAGAAAGCCTGAGCCGTACAAAGGAAAGGGTATTAAGTATAAAGGTGAATATATCCGTCGCAAGGCTGGTAAAGCAGCTGGTAAATAATAATCGTTAACTATCCTGGCAGAATCAGGAAAAATATAATAAGATGAACGTAAAAACGCAAAGAAGACAGAGAATCAAATACACAATCCGTAAAAAGATTGCAGGAACAACTGAAAAACCAAGGTTAAGTGTTTTCAGAAGCAATAGTGATATTTATGTACAGCTTATTGATGATGTAAACGGCAATACACTTGCTGCAGCATCTTCAAAGCAAAAAGATATTGTTGCTCAAAAGGTAAATAAAACTGAAAAGGGAAAGCTTGTTGGGCAAGCTATTGCAAAGAAAGCGGCTGAAATCGGGTTAGCAACATGTGTATTTGACCGTGGTGGATATCTTTATCATGGACGGGTAAAGGCTGTAGCTGAAGGAGCACGTGAAGGTGGTTTGAAATTCTGATTTAATTTGTTCAATTTAATATTACATAAATGTCAAAACAAAAATTTAGCAAGATAAAGGCCAGCGATCTTGAATTGAAAGAAAAAGTCGTAGCAATCAACCGAGTTGTGAAAACAACTAAGGGTGGTAGGGCATTCAGCTTTTCTGCGCTGGTTGTTGTTGGAAACGAACAAGGCATTGTAGGACATGGACTTGGTAAGGCGAAGGAAGTTCAAGAGGCCATCACAAAAGGAATCGAAGACGCAAAGAAGAACCTACTAAAGGTTCCAGTAATGAAGGGGACCATTCCACATGACCAACTTGCAAAGGAAGGTGCTGCTAAGGTTCTTATAAAGCCTGCTGCACATGGTACTGGTGTAATTGCTGGAGGAAGTATGCGTGCTGTGCTTGAGAGTGTTGGTATCACAGACGTTTTGGCAAAGTCTTTGGGATCAGCTAACCCACACAATGTGGTTAAGGCAACATTCAAAGCCTTATCGATGTTGCGTGAACCGATTCATGTTTCAAAGACAAGAACTATAGGGTTGAAAAAAGTATTCAACGGCTAAGAAATCAAATTCGAATTATTACATTAAAAATCCCAAGGGGTTTAGATATGAAAAAGATAAAAATAACAAAAGTTAAAAGCGTGATTGACCGCCCTGAACGCCAAAAGCGTACCATGCAAGCGCTTGGTCTTGGAAAGCTAAATGCTTCCATTGAAGTTGAAGCAACACCACAGATCTTGGGTATGGTTAGAAAAGTTAATCACCTTATTAAAGTAGAAGAGCTATAACAACAAACCCTTACGTTGTTTATCATTACTAAATAAATACGAGTGGTCTTAGGGAGACTGCGTTGAGTAAAACACATACAATGAAACTGCACACATTAAGGCCTGCAAAAGGAGCTACAAAAAAAGAAAAAAGACTTGGACGTGGTGAAGCATCTGGTAAAGGTGGAACATCTACAAAAGGTAACAAAGGTCACCAAAGCCGCAGCGGTTTCAAAAGCAAACGTGCAAGTGAAGGTGGACAGATGCCAATTCAGCGTCGTATTCCAAAAGTAGGATTCAAGAATATTAATCGTATTGAATACAAGGTATTTAACCTAGGTCAAATAGACACACTTGTTGAGAAATACGGTTTGTCTGATTTCAACATGGAAACTTTGTATATAAATGGATTGATAAGTAGAACCGATAAAGTAAAAATTCTTGGTAATGGTGCTGTAACCTCTAAAGTAAGTTTTAAGGTTAATGCTGTGAGTGAAAAAGCTAAGTCGATTATCGAAGCAGCTGGAGGAAAGGTAGAAATCATCAAATAATTTCCGATATTTAAATGCTGTTTATCCATTTAAATAAAAGACAAAAAAATATCAAGTGAAGAAGTTCATTCAGACAATAAGAAATATCTGGAGTATAGAAGACCTGAGAAGTAAGATCCTCATTACTCTGCTATTGGTTCTTGTTTATAGGGTTGGTGCACACGTGCCGCTTCCAGGAATTGATCCAAACAAACTTGATCTTGAGAGTGCCAAGAAAGGCTTGCTGAGTCTGTTTGATACCTTTGCCGGTGGTTCATTTTCAAATGCTTCCATTTTTGCGTTGGGTATTATGCCTTATATCTCTGCTTCAATTTTCATGCAATTGATGACCATTTTGGTTCCACAAATGCAAAAAATTCAAAAGGAAGGCGATAGCGGCAGAAAAAAAATAAATCAGTGGACACGCTACCTTACTGCTGCTGTTACACTTTTTCAAGCAGCTGCCTATGTTGCGTATCTTAAAAATGTTAGTCGTGATGCACTTATTGAATCTTATCAGCCATTCTTTTGGCTTTCAACTGTAATCGTTCTAACTGCCGGTACATTATTTGTAATGTGGCTTGGTGAAAAAATACAAGACAAAGGTCTTGGAAACGGTACATCAATCATCATCATGGTGGGCATTTTAGCTAGACTTCCAAATTCCTTTATCGGAGAATTGGGGGCAAAGCAAACCAGGGGCGGCGGCGGTTTATTGTTGTTCCTTAT
>CAMBGO010000273.1 GCA_945866165.1 Chitinophaga pinensis
ATATCAGGTGATTTAGAAGCTGAAATTATTTATGAAAACCATATCGCCGAACTATTAGACGCTAACAAGAGCTATTTATATATTGACGTAGGCGGTGGAAGTACAGAAGTAACCCTGTTTCATAAGTCTGCAGTCGCTTTTCAAAAATCTTTCAATATCGGCACTGTTCGTATTTTGACAAACAAAGTGGAGGATGCTGTTTGGGAAGATCTAAAGCAAACATTAAAAGAGATTGGAAGAACCTATCCTAAATTGGTGGCCATTGGGTCTGGTGGCAATATTAATAAAATATTCTCCATGATTAATTCAAAAAATCTAAAGAGTATTCCTATAGAAGTGATTAGAGAATTTCATAGAGTTTTGGAACCAATGACTGTGGAAGAAAGAATGCACACTTATCTTTTAAAAAGAGACAGAGCAGATGTCATTGTTCCTGCATTGAACATATATGCATATACCATGAAATGGGCCAATATAGATGAAATTCATGTTCCAAAAATTGGATTGGCCGATGGTTTAATCAATCACTTATATGAACAAGTGAAATAATTGTGCTCCGCTATAATTTATAGCAACAAGATGAATGAAGTGTGTAACTATAAAGATTTAAAGGATTCAATCATCTCCATCGCAGTCTTCGCAAATTCTTGTCCCTTATTCATCTTATCAATGGCAGCACGCTCATAAGCCAATGCTTCGTTTTGAGTGGTTAAAATACCAAAAATCACTGGTGTTAATTTTGTTGCAGCAATGGATGCAAAGCCTTGGGTCACATATTGACAAACGTATTCGTAATGATCCGTATCTCCTTTTATGATTGCACCAATCACCACCACGCAGTCATATTGCTTGGTCTCAATAATTCGATTTGCAAACACCACAGTTTCAACAGCACCAGCACATTCAAAAACCTTATAGGCTTCGTTTTTAGCGTCTAATTCGTCTGTGCACCCAGCTAATAATAAATTGGTGATATGGGCATTGAAATTTGCTTTGATAACGGCGATCATACTAAAAGGTAATTTTATGATTGGCAATAGTTGCCTTGTCTTGTAAATATTTTTTATTTTGTTCCGTCACAAATGGCGGTACAATTATTTGTTCAAATTGAAAGCCTGCATCCTGAATCGCTGCTACTTTATCTGGATTGTTGGTGATAAACGAAAATTGATTCACTTGCAAGTGCTTGAGTATTGCAATAGCATCTTGGTAATTTCTATCATCCTCCGGAAGTCCTAAACTTAGGTTTGCTTGAAAAGTGTTTTCACCTTGATCTTGTAAGGCATAAGCTGCAATTTTTTGACCAATACCTATCCCTCTTCCTTCATGTCCTTTTAAATAAATTAAATACCCGTGTTTATTTTTTGCAATCTGTTCTAATGCATGTGTCAGTTGTGCTTTACAATCGCAACGCACACTTCCAAAAACATCTCCAGTTAAACATTCACTATGAAAACGCACAATTGGTGTATTGGATTTTTCACTATCCATGAATAGCACTACATGCGCCTCTTTTGTATGCTTATTTTCAAATACCAAGGACTTAAATAATCCGAACTCAGTTGGAAGCTGCGACTGAGCAATGAGTTCCATTGTAGTATCGGTAGTTTCTATTGATATAATTTGATCAAAATTTTGTTCGAACGCTTTAAATTTTAAATCCTTTGCAAATGTTTTTCTGTATTCAATTAACTGTTCAATGCTGATCATTTTTAGTTGATGCGATTTTGCAAATTCAACTAAACCATTTCTTCTTAGCATATCTCCATCCTCGTCCATGATTTCACATATAATTGCAGCAGGTGCTAAATCATTGATCAAACATAAATCAACGGCAGCCTCGGTATGCCCTTTTCTAACTAGCAAACCACCCTCTTTTGCTACCACCGGAAATAAGTGTCCTGGTTTGATAAAATCAGCAGGTTTTGCAGAAGGATTGACCACTTGACGCGCAGTGATTGCCCTTTCTTTTGCAGAAATGCCTGTCGTGATACCCAATGCAGGGATTGCATCTATAGAATCAAAAAATGCGGTATGAAAAGGATCAGCGTGGTTAGAATAAACTGGCGCAATACCAATTTGCTTTGCTATTGTTTGATGCATTGCAATACATACCAAGCCTCTTGCATATTTTGCGCAAAAATTAATTTTTTCTTGCGTTGCAAAGCTTGCAGGGAAAACAATATCCCCTTCATTTTCTCTGTCTTCGTCATCTACCAATATAATTGGTTGTCCTAATTTAAAAGCATCCAATGCTTCCTGCACATGATCAAACATTACACATTTCTTTTTAGAAGTAATTGTTCAGTATATTTTGCTAAAATATCAAACTCAATATTCACCATACTTTCAACCTTAAGTTGATTGATATTGGTCTTATCTAGCGTGGTTGGAATAATGCAAAGCTCAATCAGCTGATCTCGCACCTCATTGATTGTAAGACTTACTCCATTGATTGCAATAGACCCTTTATAAACAATATATTTTACAAATTGTTCAGGTACCTGGATGGTTAAAAACCAAGCCGTAGGGGTTATATCGATTTTGTTTACTTTAGCCGTCGCATCCACATGACCCAGCACATAATGACCTCCAAGGTAGCCATTGGGCTGCATAGGCAATTCGGTGTTCACTGCGTCCCCAACCTTATAGTTTCTGATAATTGTTTTTGCGATGGACTCAGTTGACACAAAAAAATACATGTTATCATCCATTACTTTAGTCACCGTAAGACAAGCACCATCTATCGCAACACTATCTCCTAGCTGAACAATGGCTGCAAAATTTGGCATACTAATAGCTAATTCCCATCCTGTTTCTGATGCTGAAATTGCATGTATTTTCCCTTTCTGTACAATGCCTGTAAACATATGCGATTGTTTGATTAATTTTGAGCAGCAAAGATAACCCTTATGACGCAGAAGGAAGCCATAGAGTACGCTATTAATTTGGCTAAAAAAGCCGACGAAAACCAAATTCGTCCAAATCCTTTTGTAGGAGCTGTTATTGTAGATCAA